>JAZSGJ010000059.1:0-4002 GCA_045532675.1 Eubacteriales bacterium
GATCCGACTTATTGTCAAGAATAAAATGTAAATACAGATATGGAGTATTAAATGAAAATACTACTTATTTCAGCAGGAACAAAAAAAGAAGGCGCAACAGAACGCGCTTTATACGAAGCAGAATGTACCTTAAAAAAAGAAAACATTGACTATAACATATTCAGGCTTTTTACGAACTCAGTGGCAACCTGTAAAGGATGCGGAGCATGCGCAAAAAGCAATAGATGCATACACAACGATGAAGCTTTGGTATTAATTGAAATCACAAAAGGATATGACGGATATATATTCTTCACTCCCGTGCATTACGGCGGTGCATCAGGAACACTTAAATCAACGCTTGCGCGACTCTTTTTCTCAAATAAAAAAGAGCTTGAGTATAAACCTGCTGCGGTCATTGCGGCATCAAGACGGGGCGGTAACGTTACAGCACTTGAAGAAATCACACGTTTTTGCACGTTTGCATCAATGCCGGTTGTTTCAGGAAATTATCCCGGAATTATTCACGGAACAAGTTATGATGAAGCAGGACTTGACCTTGAAGGATTGCAAACTGTAAGAAGTATTATAAGTAATACGGTATGGTTGATAAAATGTATTAACATAGGCAAAAGTATGGGAGTTGACCATCCGACTCCCGAAGAAAAAATCAAAACCAACTATATAAGATAAAGGGGCTGTCTCAAATTGAATTTTTGAGATAAAATCATATACAAAAGCAACAAAAAACCAAGGTCAAATCAAATGATTAATCTTGGTTTTTTGTTATGGTTGCACATAGTGTTCATATTTTGTTAATGCTATGAGACAGTCCCTTTATTTTATTTATAACACCGCCGTCTGAAAAAGGAATACTTTTCCCACAAATATTTATAGAAGTTTCATGCCCTTTTCCAAGTATTAACACAGTATCTCCAATGTTTGCCTCATTTACAGCATAATATATTGCCTCTTCCCTGTCCGCGATTATTTTTGCTTTCGTTTTATCTTTAAACTCGGCATATATATCCGCGCATACCGAAAGAGAAAACTCATATCCCGGGTTATCCGACGTTATAACCGAAAAATCGGCTAAGTCTTCCGCCACAGAGGCTAATTCACGACGGCGACCGTAGCTTCGTTCACCCACCGACCCAAAAACGCAGATTGTTTTGCTACCGAAAAGCCTTTTGGAAAGATTAATTATTTCTGCCATGCTCTCTCTATTATGTGCGTAATCTATAACAATATTTTTTCCAAACAAATCAATATGCTCAAAGCGCCCGGGAACGCTTGTGGAAGATATATATTTTGACAGCTTAGATATTGGATATCCCGTTATCTCCTTTGCGGCAGCTAACGCAAGAGTGGCATTCCTTGCATTATATATTCCCGGAAGAGAGGAAGAAACAGAGACGCAGCCTACAGAAAACTTTGCACCCTCAGGCGAATCTTTAAAGTCACTTATTATATAATCGGAATGTGATGAAAAACCACATTTTATAACTTTAGGAACATCTGCCGCCATGTACATTGAATAGTTATCATCCGAATTAACTACCGCACGTTTTGCGCCGTAGGAAGAAAATAAAAGACGCTTTGAATACAAATAATCAGAAAAAGAAGGATGCTCAAATTCACCAACATGATCACGACCGATTCCTGTAAAAACAACACAATCAAACGGTATTCCGTAAACCCTATAATCCTTAATAGCCTGACTTGAAACTTCTATTATTACAACTTTAATTCCGCTTCTATATACGTTTTTAAAGAGAGGAAAAAGAACGGTTGGGTCAGGTGTTGTGTTTTTGGTTTCCGTGCAAAAATCTCCGCTTATTCCAAGCGTTCCGACTGCAACGTTTTTCACACCGACACACGACAGTATATTTGATAAAAAACATACCGTAGACGTTTTGCCTTTAGTTCCGGTTACCCCGACAAAAAGTATTTTTTTCTCAGGATTTCCGTTCAAATTTGCACACAATTCTGCCAATGTTTTTCTTGAATATTTCGAATAAATAATCGTTTTGTTTTGTTTGTTTTTTATGTTTTCATTAGAAACAAAAACACGTGCTCCGCGCTCATACGCATCGTCTATAAAATTGTTGCCGTTGAACTTAGAACCGCGCACAGCAACGAAAAGCGAACCAGCCCTGCACTTATTCGAATCTGCCGTTACCGATGTAATCTCTATATCACGGAAATTGTCTATTCCTATATCTTTTATTCCCTCTATTAATTTTGACAGCTTCATAAAACCTATACGACATTACTCACCATCAAAATTCTTTTTAATCGTATTCGAAAGACGTACGTTATGAACTTTTACGTACATGCGTCTTTTCATTCCCTCGAAAGAATTATAGTATGGCGAATAATCTTTCCTTTCATTTACAAAGGCTGCGGCTCTGTCAGCACTTTTTGCATCAGCATATTTTATTACGGACTTATGCGGAGGATAATGCCAGTATATTTTTTTGTAAGAAAAATCAGGCTCGATATTTTCGCCTTTTGCATCTTGAACAATAAGCTTTGCAATATTCACTCCTGCAGCTCTCATATAATCACAGCTTCTTCCTTGCCGCATATTAATTTCGAGCGCGTATTGTTGATTACCGTCCGTCATTATATCAAAATTTGCCAACCCAGTATATTTTATTCCGTTCAAAAAATCAATGAGCTTAAAACACATTTCATCTGGTGATACGGTTATTATTGCGGAATGATTACCAAATGACGTTTTTCCGATTTCCTCAAGAATAACGTCTCCGTATACACATCTTACAACGCGTCCTCTGCTATCGGAAAACGTGGTCAAAACTCTGTTCGTGCTGTTCGTTCCGACTTTTTTTTGCAATATAATATTCTTTGTATAACCCGAATCAAATATTTTATTTATAATGTTTTCCGCTTCATATCTGTTCTCCGGAAAATATACCTTGCGCATATTAGGAAACGGATTATTCCAATATTCCGTACTGTCAGATGGCTTCAGCACCGCAGGATATTCTATAGCGGTTATTTTTTTCTCGGATATCTCATCCCCAGGCTCAAAATAAACGTATTCGGGATACGGAATCCCTGCTTTCCTTGCTGCTTCATAAAATCCGCATTTATCGGAAAGCTTATACCAAATTTTCTCATCCGGAATGTGTATATGATATAACTTATCAAGAGCAGGAGCTGCTTTTTCAAGCATTGCCACATACCAATCCGCACAAGGCAACAGAAAAAGTTCGGCGCTTGAATTTTCCGCGGCGAACTTTAAAAGCTCGGGAATTGCAACCTTGATATCGCAAAATCCCGCGCAAATATGCGTTTTTATAAACTTGGAATTTTCGGTTGCACCGCATCTGTACCTCGTAAAAGCATGCGCGGTTGTTCCGTATGCCTCACGAAACGCAAGAGCAACGGAATATGCGTTAAGATCTCCGCCCATAAGCACGGGAATTATTTTTTTATGACTGCTCATCAAAATCCTTCCGTACCGTATTATTTAGCAAAAGCACCTACCTTATCAAAATCACAGAATCCGTTTTGTCTGAAAAATTCATATGCAGCAACAGCAACCGAATTAGAAAGATTAAGACATCTTACCGATTCAATCATAGGTATTCTGACCGAATTATCAAGATTAGCCCTAACAAGCTCCTCAGGAAGTCCTACAGATTCCCGCCCGAACACAAGAAAGCACCCTTCGGGGTATTGGATATCCGTATAGCACTTCTTCCCTTTTGAGGAAAAGAAATAAAGAGACGCGCCATCGTTTTTCGTGATAAAATCATCGTAGTTCTCATAATAGGTTACATCAAGCTTATCCCAATAATCAAGTCCTGCCCTTTTTAACGTTCTGTCGGATATTTCAAAACCGATGGGACGGATTATATGAAGAGCTGCTCCTGTCACGGCACAGGTTCTTGATATATTACCTGTGTTTTGCGGTATTTCGGGTGAATACAGTACTATATTGAGTTTTTTCATTAATAATTTACCCCAATTTTGCTTTTTTATGTATTATAC
>JAZSGJ010000091.1:0-34079 GCA_045532675.1 Eubacteriales bacterium
CGCATAGAAAAAGAGCTGTCTCAAACGCTCTTAAAACTGCATTTGAGACAGCCCTTTTTGTTATTTAGAAATAAACATCTGAGTCCAGTAGTTGCCGTCCAAGACGTATCCTACGCCTATATGAGTAAAAGAACTATTCATAATATTGGCTCTGTGTCCCGATGAGTTCATCCATCCGTCAACAACGGCTTTTGGGGTTGCGTATCCTTTAGCGATATTTTCGCCCGCTGACTTATACATTATGCCAAAACTCTTCATCATCTGAAATGGCGAGCCGTATGTAGGACTCGTATGCGAAAAATAATTTTTGTCTTTCATATCCTGTGATTTATATCTCGCGACTCTAGAAAGCTGCCAATCCTCACGAAGTGGGGGCAGTCCGTTTTTGTTTCTTATTTCATTTACAAGCTTTACAACCTCAGCCTCATAAGCCGTAACCAACGAATCAATTGTCGGTATATTAATTATATCACCCGGATAAATCAAAGTCGGATTTTTAATTTGCGGATTAGCCGATTTAAGCTCCGAAAGTCCAACTTGATATTTAACAGCAATCTTCCACATGCTATCACCTTTTCTGACGGTATAGGTCTCTCCCGCGGCATACGCACTTACAGAGAAGATTGAAATTATCATTGCAGCTATCGCAATAAGTGCAAGTAACTTTTTCATTAGTTTTCGCCTCCTTTATTTTTATGTATAAATCATACCATACCCCTCCCCTATTTTCAAATGCAATATCTGTCTTTTACGTATGATTATGGAAAAAGAAAAAACGGGTTAGGCTTTTACAGTCATTTTCCCGTTTTTTTCCATGTATTTATTATTCGTCTATACAGTTGGTGACGTTCCAAGTTTTGAATAGCTCACGCCATCAACAAGGCGCACTTTCACTTTCTGTGTCCCATTCGTCCCATCGAGCAAAACGTCAAATGGGGATTAAAGTAAAAACGAGAACATGTGCTTGTCTTGTCACGTGTTACGTAACCTTAATAAAAACTCTTCTCTGTGTCTATAAGGAAATTTCCGTAAGGTCTCTTGTTCTCTCTGCCGGACATTGATTTCCAAAGCTCCGTATCCTGAGCGAAGCCGATCTCTATAAGCTGAACAAGCTTGGAAGAAAAGCTGCTGCCGTCTCTTTTTTCGCGGTAAACACAGCAAACTCCCTCATGGCGCTCCTCTCATTTATGATAATTATTATATACATTCAGATAAAGAAGAGGAAACTCATCCCCGTCCTCGTAAAACTCCGTGCCGAAGCATGCCGTATTGCAATGCGAAACTATTATATCTACTTTATCAAGGATAAATCTGCATATCGGCTCGGGCTCCTCTCCGCAAGCGGACTTAACCGATTCAAAATTGTATACCGAACGTCCACTGAGACAAACTCAGTGAGCGACGAAATCAAAAAGATATTTTCCGTGTATAACTATGTCCTGACCGCTTTCAATCTTAGCTATTCTCGTAGCCTTGATATAATAATCCTTCGTGTATAATTTATATAAATTATAGACCTCTGCTTTTAAGGTCGCTCACGAGCTCCACGTAAAATTCTCTGACATCAAAATCCGGAATGTTTTCACGGTTCAAGTCTATCATATCCCCGTGGGAAACTCCTCGCTTTCCCTTTACTGTGATAAGTCTGTAGCGTTCCCCCCACTCAAATGAATCCTCACTGACAAGTCCGTCATTACTTCCGTCATATTTCTTAACGTAATTATACGACACGTTCATGGGAAATTTTCCTGCAAGAGCGCCGTTAAGTCTTGAACCGAAGCTCTGACAGAATATCCCATCGGGCATATTTAATTTCTCATTAAGTTTCTCGCACGAGGTTGCCGTAAGATCATTCACCGCCTCCATAAAATCGGGGTTTTGATCTCCAAGCTTTTTCAAAGTGAAATTATAGGTTTTTGAAACATAATTCTGAAACTTTGGAGACGTCGTTTTTAAAAGTTGTTCAGCAAATTTACATCCTCTGTGAGGTGTATTTATCGTAGTGAGTGATGCCACCTTCGATGCAACTCCAAGCTCTGATATTGCATATCTTGAATCAAGCCCCCCTTTTGAATGAGCGATTATATTTACCTTCTCACAGCCTTCTTTTTCGATTATACTATTAATTCTGTCCGCAATCTCCTGCGCACTTTCGGCAATTGATTGAGCTGACTGATGTTCTCCATAAAACACAACGGCTCCGTTAGCAATTAATTCCTTGGGAATTCTGCCCCAATAATTAAAGAACTTTGAATCTCTGAAAAACACTCCGTGAACAAAGAGAATAGGATACTTCGTTTTGCAAATTCGGTCGGATTTTCTTAATTCGTTTACCTCTTCTTTTTTAGATTCAAATTCTACTTCGTTTGACACTATATATATAATTTTAGACAAAAAGACTATATTCAGTATAGGAACTATTCCAGAGAGAGCACCCTTTACCCTGAGGTCAATCCCGAGCTGCACTGACGTGCAATAAACGCATATTATTCCGTTCCAGAAATATATTGCTTCAGCAACAATACAAAAAAGCAGGCTCCATATAAGTCGCATATAGTTTTCCGGAACAACAAAAAAAGCATATACAGCGTGAAAAATTACGCAAGGAATAATGGACGCCGCAAAAATTGAAAGCGTATTAACTCCGTGATTGGTTATTCTAAGACTTATGCTCCTTGTCTTGAGGTCATAGATTCCCGGTAATATGTTTATAATTATAAACACCGGAATCATAATATATAAAAGTTTAGGATACATCCTCAGCAATGCAAAGCTATTTGAAATAACTGATAAAAATATTAAAGATATCCAATTTACAGTCTTGAAGCGTTTTATTCTTTTCACCCCCAATGCTATATTTATTCTATCATATCAAAAAGAATTTTACAATATATAAATAAAAAGTAAACGACAAATGTACAATAAAAAAGGATAGTATCCTATAGCATTTAGGAATACTATCCGATTTAAATTAGATTTCGGGCACGATATAATTTCTTTCGTTTAGAGCTTCGAAGATTCTGTCAAGAGTGTCTTCGCTATCCGCCCTTACTGTATGATAATGGTATCCGCCGGTGATATTCATAAGTTCGGTTGATTTACCGCTTCTGACGCCGTCAATAAACTGACTTATCTGCGGCTTTGAAAATATATTCAGCGGAGCTTCTATTTTTCCGTATACCTTATGCCAAACGAAAACGTCAGCAACGGTTCCACCGAGCTCTACTATACAGGAAAGCTCGTCTTCTGTTTGGTCGGTTGTATGCTTTACCTTAAAAATGCGTTCTCTGAGGGGTGATTTTTGCAAAACGTATCCTGAATGAGTTGACAGAATATCATATCCCGAAGCCTTCAGTACCGATATATCCTGCACTATTATCTGTCTTGAAACGTTGAATTTTTCGGCAAGAAACCCACCGCTGACAGCTCCGTTTTCAGCCATCAGGCAGGAGGCAATCGCCTTTCTTCTATCAGCTGACCTCATATACACCTCTTATACGGCATGAAGATTTTTTAACGAAAGGTCAAGAATCGGTGCTGAGTGAGTAAGTGCACCGGAGGATATATAGTCAACACCTATATCTATCAGTTTTTCTATATTATCTCTCGTTACGTTTCCGCTGCATTCGGTTTCGGCTTTACCATTTGCAAGCTTGACTGCTTTCCTCATATCTTCAACGCTCATATTATCAAGCATAACGATATCCGCGCCCGCCTCGAGCGCTTCCCTTAGCATATCAAGGTTTTCCACCTCAATTTCTATTTTACGCACGAACGGAGCGTATTCCTTTGCCATCTTCACAGCTTCGGCAACACCTCCGGCTGCTCCTATATGGTTATCCTTGAGCAAAATTCCGTCGCTGAGATTATATCTGTGATTATAACCTCCGCCAACCTTTACCGCATATTTTTCAAATATACGCATATTCGGTGTAGTCTTTCTCGTGTCGAGAAGCTTAGTTTTTGAGTTTTTAAGCAGGCTGGCTATTGAATTCGTATACGTTGCAATACCGCTCATTCTTTGAAGGAAGTTAAGTGCTGTTCTCTCACCCGAAAGCAATACGCGTATATCTCCGCAAACGATTCCAAGTTTTTCACCGCGCTTTACCTCTGCTCCGTCTTTTACAAAAAGATTTACCTCGGTTTTTTCGTCGAGGAGCTTAAATACTCTCTTAAAAACGTCAAGTCCCGCAACAATTCCGTCCTGCTTGCATATAAGCTCAACCTCTCCTGCCTTATATTCGCGCATAACCGAATTTGTTGTTATATCCTCGCTTGTTATATCCTCTCTGAGTGCGCTTAAAATAAGCTCGTCGGCATTCATCATCATTGTAATATTATCCATGACTGCGTTTCTCCTTCTTTATTGCTTCCAAAACGGACTTTTTATATTCTTCCTCATAAGATGCGTACTTCTCCGAATCAATCTCTGTTGCTTTTTGGAACTTTACGGGACTGTATCGCGAAACAATATTATTGGCTGCGCGCTTTGCAAAAACAAGGCTTTCAAGAAGCGAATTGCTTGCAAGACGGTTTTTGCCGTGCACTCCGTTGCATGCGGTTTCCCCCACCGCATAAAGACGATCCATAGAGGTTTTGCTGTATCTGTCTACGTCGATACCTCCCATAAAATAATGCTGTGAAGGTACTACGGGTATACTTTCTTTCGTCACGTCATAGCCCGCCTCAAGACAGTGCTGATATATGTGCGGAAAATGAGTTTTAATTTCATCCTTGGGAATCGGTGAAAACGAAAGCCAAACGTGCTCGGTTCCCTCTTTTTTCATTTCTTCAAATATTGCAGCGGCAACTACGTCACGCGGAAGAAGCTCGTCAACGAATCTCTCTCCCTTAGAATTAAGAAGAATTGCGCCCTCTCCTCTTACCGACTCTGATATAAGGAATTCTCTTCCGTCATCCTTCGTATAAAGTGTCGTCGGATGAATCTGAATATAGTCTATATTTTTTAGTTTTATTCCGTATTTTAAAGATATTGCGAGAGCGTCACCCGTCAGATGCCTGTAATTTGTCGAATGTTCAAATAGACCGCCGATTCCGCCCGTCGCGAAAACGGTATAATCCGAGCGTATAGAAGAATACTCGCCGTCCGAATTATGACCGATTATTCCGTAGCAAACATTGTCCTCGGTAATTATATCCACCATGGTATAATTTTCAATAAGCGTAATATTTTTCTTCGCTCTTGCCACCTCAATAAGATGAGAGGTTATTTCCTTTCCCGTTTCATCCTCGTGGAAAAGTATTCTCGGTCTTGAGTGAGCGCCCTCTCTCGTATAAACGAATTCCTCTCCGTCCTTTTCAAAACACACACCGAATGAAACGAGATCTTCTATAACTTCCCTCGACGAACGAATCATTATATCAACCGATTCCTTGTTGTTTTCATAATGTCCCGCGTGCATCGTATCCTCAAAAAACGAGTCGTAATCATTTTCATCACGCAAAACGCATATTCCTCCCTGAGCAAGAAAGGAGTCGCTCTTGGAGGCTATTTTTTTTGACACTATAACTATATTCTTATCTTCGGGTAAATTCAGCGCGCAATAAAGTCCGGCAACGCCACACCCTACTATTACCACGTCAGTCTTTAACATATTATTTTGCAAGCTCCAGCATTTTTTCAAGCGGAAGAATAGCTCCTTTCCGAACATCCTCGGATACCTCTACCGCATTCGTTTCATTCTCTAATACCTCCATGATCTTATCAAGCGTAATAAGCTTCATGTCAAGGCACACGGGGCGCGTCATGGGAAAATAAAACTTCTTTTCGGGATTTTCCCCCCTGAGTTCATATAAAACACCATCCTCGGTGCATATTATAAATTCTTTATCAAAGCTTTGCCTTACATATTTTATAATGTCTGCAGTACTGCCTATAAAATCCGATACCTCAAGAATTTCTCTCTCACACTCGGGGTGCGAAAGAATTTTTGCGCTCGGGTGATTCTCCTTTTCAGACAGCACCTCACTCAAGGAAATCGCCGCGTGAATCGGACAGTATCCGTCATTGATTATGATATTTTTCTCGGGAACCTGCTTTGCGACATAGCTTCCGAGGTTCTTATCAGGAATAAAAAATATATTCTTATTCGGAAGGCTTCTTACAATTTTGACAGCGTTTGATGAGGTAACGCAAACGTCACTCATGCATTTAAGTGCCGCTGTGGAATTAATATAGCAAACAACGGCTAAATCGTCATACTGCTTGCGCATATTCTCAATTTTTTCTTTGGTAGCCATATGAGCCATGGGGCAGTCCGCATTCATATCGGGCATAAGCACCTTTTTGTTTTGGTTAAGTATCTTAGCGCTCTCTCCCATAAACGAAACTCCGGAGAAAACAATTATATCCGCGCTGCTCTGCTTTGCAATTTTAGCAAGATAATAAGAGTCTCCTATATAATCGGCTATTTCCTGCACTTCTTCACTCACGTAATAATGCGCCAGTATAACCGCGTTTTTTTCGTTTTTTAGCTTTTTGATTTTTTCTTTAACGTCGTTTATCATTTCTATCCTCGTTATCAGCCTAATTCAACCCATACAGTATACCACAAAGCTTTACATCTGTCAAGTTATCTGTAAACCTTTTTAGAATATTTTTATCTTATTCCGTATTTTTCAATAATATAATCCATATCCTTATCTCCCCTACCCGAAAGATTGATAAGAACAGAGCCGCGCTTCATAGTTTTAGCAAGTTTTATACCGTAAGCAACTGCGTGCGCGCTTTCTATCGCGGGAATTATGCCTTCCATTCTCGAAAGCGTAAAGAACGCGTCAATTGTTTCCTCGTCATTTACAACGTCGTATTTTACTCTGCCGAGATCGTGAAGGAAAGCGTGCTCAGGTCCCGATGACGGATAATCAAGTCCGCTTGCTACGGAATAAACCGGTGCGGGTTCTCCGTTTTCATCCTTAAGCATAATGCTGTTAAACCCGTGCATTATTCCCTCTGTTCCGTATTTAAGACTTGCTGCGTGGTCCCCGAGGCTGCTTCCTCTTCCAAGCGGCTCAACACCGTATATATCCACCGGATCGTTAAGAAATCCCGAGAAAATTCCCATAGCGTTTGAGCCACCGCCAACGCATGCAACAACAGCATCGGGAAGCTCTCCCGTCATTTCGGTAAACTGCTCTCTCGCCTCGATTCCGACGACACTCTGGAAATCACGCACCATCATAGGAAACGGATGCGGACCGAGTACGGAGCCAATGCAATAAATGCTGTCCTTATACTCCTCAGCGTATGCCTTGAAGGCTGCGTCTACAGCCTCTTTGAGAGTAGCAAGGCCCTCTTTAACCTCAATTACGTTAGCTCCGAGTATCTTCATTCTCGCAACGTTCGGCGCTTGCTTTTTTATATCCACAGAGCCCATATAAATATCGCACTTAAGTCCGAAATACGCAGCCGCGGTCGCAAGAGCAACGCCGTGCTGACCAGCTCCGGTTTCCGCAATTACCTTCTTTTTACCCATGTATTTTGCAAGCAAAGCCTCTCCCATACAATGATTGAGCTTGTGAGCCCCGGTGTGGTTAAGGTCCTCGCGCTTAACGTAAAGCTGAACGTTTCCAAGGCTTTCCGAAAGTCGCTCAAGATAGGATATCGGTGTGGGTCTTCCCTGGAAATCCTTACGAATTCTTCTTAGCTCTCCTATAAATTTAGAGGATTTGCATATCGTGAAATATGCGTCCGTTATTTCCTCCATAGCGCATTTTAGCTCTTCTGAAATATAAGCTCCGCCGTACTTACCGAAATATCCTTCCTCGCTCGGATAATTTTTAAAATATGTATCAAAATCAATTCCGTTAAATTTCATTTTTATATTCTCCTTAATTCATATTGGGTTTGTTATTAAATGTTTTTTTAATTGGTTCGCCATCGTTTAGTTAATAGAAACATAAAAGCTCCTCAAGACTTTTCTGCCTTGGAGCTTTTAAATATAAAAAGTCCTTGACAGAGTTATTTTCTGCCAAGGACGAATATAAAATCCGCGGTGCCACCTTGATTCGCATTGCAATAAAGATGCAAATACGCACTTTGAAGGATACTAACATACCCGGGCAACTCACGTATGCCAACACGTTGCAGAATACTCGGCAAAAAACCTTTGACTGCACCCTCAGCGGTCCATTTGCCAAACAGTTTCTGACCCGACTCTCAGCACCGCGGGCTCTCTGTGCAGTCTTTAATGGCTTTATCTCCGCATCAACAGTTTAATATATTATAAGTATATCACTTAATCCTACCATTGTCAAGATGTTTTTTAAAATTATTATTGACTTCAAATTTAAATAAAGTATTTTATCAATCATAAATTTTGCGTTGCAATATTGAAATATTCATCATTTCATGATAAAATAAAATACAGTAAAGGAGATTTCCGCACCTTTGATACTACAACAAATTTTTTAGTATTGGAATACGGAATGTTAATATTATGAGTGAATATAACGATTTTGAATCAAGAGACAAAGAGCAAAATAACGAACCGGATTATTATGCTATGTACGTAAACGAAAAAACAAAAGAGGCAAAAGGTGTTTTTTCGAGATATCACCTATCTCTGTTTCTGTTTCTCGTCATCGCAAACGCGGTTGTAATTTTTGCACAAATTGTATTAAATTTATTTCTTGGCACAGACGGTTATACCGACTTAATGAACAACGTTTACGTAACGTGGATATTTAACGTCGTTTCAATGTATATCATTGCCTTTCCTGTTTTTGTATTACTCATCAAAAACATGAATACGGAAAAACGCGAAAAGAATAAGATGGGGGCGGGAGAATTTTTGTCTCTTTTTCTTATAGGTGAATTTCTTATGTTCACCGGAAACCTCATCGGACAGTTTTTGAATAATGTCATAGGTAGGCTTCTTGGTAATGAAATAAACAATTCACTTAATGAGCTTATAAACAATTCCCCGATTTGGCTTATATTTGCCGTAACTGTCATTGCGGGTCCGATTATCGAAGAGCTGATGTTCAGAAAATTTATGATTGACAGGATGTCAAGATACGGAGATTTGCTTGCAATAATTGTTTCATCTGTCAGTTTCGGACTTTTCCACGGCAATTTTTATCAATTCTTCTATGCAACAATGCTTGGTTTTATTCTCGGATATATATACGCAAGAACGAGAAACGTAAAATATTCTATACTGATGCATATGATTATTAATTTTATGGGATCGGTAGCAGTGCTTCCGATGTTAGACATTTTTGAGGAGTTCACAGAAATGTCTAACACATTGCTTGAAGGCAGGCAAATCGATTACAAAGCTTTCATGCAAAATCTTTTTGCTATGGCATCCTACTCTGTAATACAGTATACACTGTATATAGCGGGAGCTGTAATACTTGTAATCTATATAAATCGCAGACTGTTCAAGTTTGAAAAGAAATGTGAATATTCTCTTCCCAAAGAAAAGATAGTCGGTACAGTTATGCTTAATGTCGGAACAATAATTTTCCTTGTTTCATCAATTGCAACGTTTGCAATAAATATTTTGAGTGAAGTGTTAGCAAAGCAATGATTGATATGAAAACTTTAAATACAGTATACTCCGAAAGGATGGACAGAAACTGTCCTTGGAACGAATATCCGCGCCCGATTTTAAAACGCGACTCGTTTATATGTCTTAACGGAGAGTGGGATTTTGCATATTCGGAATCGGAACCTAATGATTACAAAGAAAAAATTCTCGTTCCCTTTCCACCCGAAAGTTCTCTTTCTGGAATTGAGCGAGGACACAGTGATAATGAAAAGCTCTATTACAAAAGAACTTTTACGGTTCCTACCAAATTCAATAAAGGAAAAATCATTCTGCACTTCGGCGCTGTTGACCAAACTTGCGATGTGTTTTTAAACGGTAAAAAAATCGGAGAACACGAGGGAGGATATCTTCCCTTTTCATTTGACATAACTGAAGAAATCTCGGATGGCGAAAACGAAATAAAATTAGTAGTCGAAGATAAGCTGTCCCACATATATCCGTACGGAAAGCAAAAGAAAAAAAGAGGCGGAATGTGGTATACCCCCGTAAGCGGAATTTGGCAAACAGTCTGGCTTGAAAGTCTGCCTTACCAAGCAATTGAATCAATTAAAATCACATCCTCAACCGAATCTGTAAGAATAGAACTTAAAACAGACGCAATACATAAACGTCTGACTGTTTTAGACAGCGATGAGGTTTACGAATTCGAGGAAAACGAAATTACGTTAACCCCTAAAAATCCTAGTCTTTGGACTCCGGAAAATCCATATCTTTACAGATTTAAAATTGAAACCGAACGCGATACAGTTGAAAGTTATTTTGCCCTTCGCGAAATCAGCATAAAAAAAATCAACGGAATATCGCGACTTTGTCTTAATAGAAAGCCCTATCTTTTTAATGGTCTGCTTGACCAAGGATATTTTCCCGACGGCCTTTTTCTGCCTGCGACAATCGAGGGGTTTGAGGACGATATAAAAACTGCAAAATCGCTCGGCTTTAACATGCTCAGAAAACATATAAAAGTTGAGCCCGAAATCTTTTACTATCTTTGCGATAAACTCGGAATTGCCGTTTTTCAGGATATGGTCAATAATTCCGAATATTCATTCATACGCGATACCGCCCTCCCCACTATCGGCATGAAAAAAATTTCAGATAAATTCCTGCATAAAAAACAGGCTTCACGCGATTTTTTCAGAAGTCATATGAAAGCAACAATCAAGCATCTTTACAACTACCCCTCGGTTTTATACTACACCGTTTTCAATGAAGGATGGGGTCAGTTTTCGGCAGACACTCTTTACGAAGAGACTAAGGCGGAAGATCCTACGAGAATTATTGACGCAACTTCAGGATGGTTTTTTCAAAAGAAAAGCGATGTTGATTCCCATCACATTTACTTTAAAAAGCTGAAGATAAAAATCAATCCCGAAAGACCTGCCGTTATAAGTGAATTTGGCGGTTACTCTTACAGATGCGAAGGTCATCTTTACGGTAAAGGCAATTACGGATACAAGCTCTTTAAAAGTGCCAAAGAATTTGAAGAGGCAGTTGCTGACTTGTATCTTAAGGAGGTGCTACCACTTGTCAAAAATGGAGTTTCTGCCTTGGTTTATACGCAGATTTCAGATATCGAAGATGAAACAAACGGCTTTATCACATATGACAGACGGGTTATTAAAGTTTCTCCCGAGCACATTAAAAACATAACAAATATTTTAAAGGAAAGCATACAATGAAACTACTTATTGCATCAGATATTCACGGTGATCTCGACAGCACAGAAAAGGTAATCTCAGCATACAGAAAGGAAGGTTGCGACAAACTCCTTCTTCTTGGAGATCTCTTATATCACGGTCCTCGCAACGAGCTTCCGAGCACATATGCGCCAAAAGAAGTTATTGAAATTTTGAACGTCCACAGAGACGACATTATCTGCGTTCGCGGAAACTGTGACACCGAAGTAGATCAAATGGTTCTTAACTTCCCCATTCTTGCCGATTATTCATATATTTTTATTGACGGTCTCAGTATCTTTGCAACTCACGGACATAACCGCAATACACAGACACCCCCGCCATTAAGGAAAGGTGAAATCCTTATTCACGGTCATACGCACGTATTGAAGTGCGAAGAATTCGGAGACGGAAATTTCTATATTAATCCGGGCTCTGCCGCACTTCCTAAAGAAAACAACCCAAGAACATATATGGTATATGAAAACAAAACCTTCAGTATCAAAGATTTTGATGATAATATCATTCTTACAAAAACTTTCTTATAAGTAGCGAAAAACCTCCTCTTTGAATAAAATATGCGTAAAGCTTTTTATTCATGGAGGTTTTTATGATTAACGCATATTATAACGGTGTTTTCTGTAGTTTTTCGGATGTTAAAATACCTCTTACGGACAGATGCGTTTTCTTCGGTGACGGAATATACGATGCGGCAATCGGAAGGCACGGAAATATATATCTCGAAGACGAGCATATTGAAAGATTTTTTTATAACGCCAACGCGATTGACATTCCGCTAAATATGACAAAGGAAACTCTTGGCAATCTGCTACACAAATTAATAGAATACAGCGACCTTAATGAATATTTTATTTATTTTCAGCTGACAAGATATTCAAACGAGAGAAGACACAGCTATAATGATACGCCAATATCTAATCTTTTAATAACGATAAAAGAACATCAGCTCCCTTCTTCCGATAAATGTTTGATGCTGAGTACAGAAAATGATATAAGGCACAACATGTGTAACATAAAAACCTTAAATCTGTTGCCTGCAGTTATAGCTTCAAAAAAAGCCGAAAGTTCGGGATGCGACGAAGCTGTTTTTATAAGAGACGGAAAAATAACAGAATGCGCTCATTCAAATATAGCAATAGTTAAAAACGGAACTCTTTTTACCCATCCTAAAGGACCGTATATTCTTCCCGGAATAACCCGCGATAGAATGCTTTATATGTGCAGACAGTTATCCATACCGTATAAAGAAATGCCATTTACTTATAGCGAACTTAAGGAAGCCGACGCTGTTCTCGTTACAAGCACAACAAAGCTATGTTTAAAGGCCAACCGTATTGACGGATTAAACGTAAGAAATGACGCTGACGGCGTATCCGAAAAGTTGATTTTCGCCTTACGGAAAGACTTTTATGACAATTCGGGAAAAGAATGTTAAAAAATTAGCAATTTTCGATAAAAAGGTATTGAAATTTATAAACAATAATGTTATAATATAAAAGATGTAATGTGCATGAGCGTTTTATTGCACATGCAAATTAAAAGGAGGCTCAAAAAATGCTCAAAAAACTTTCAACCATACCTTTTAACGGAACAAAAGAGCAGGAAGAAAAGCTCAATGCTGTAATCGCAACTAATAAGCATGACAAAAGCAGACTTATGGCTGTTATGCAGGAAGCTCAGGAAATATACGGCTACCTTCCCTTTGAAGTTCAGAATATGATCGCAGAGGGAATGGATGTTCCGCTTGAAAAAGTATACGGCGTAGCAACATTCTACGCACAGTTCTCTCTTACTCCCAAGGGTGAGTACCACATTTCCGTATGTCTTGGTACTGCATGCTACGTTAAGGGCGCAGGTGCTCTTTACGACAAACTTCAGCAGGTACTTGGAATCGGTAGTGACGAATGCACGGAGGACAGGCGCTTCTCTCTTACAGCATGTCGCTGCATCGGAGCTTGCGGTCTTGCTCCCGTTCTTACAGTAAATGAAGAAGTTTACGGCCGTCTTGTCGTTGATGACATTGACGGAATTATTGCAAAATATAAAAACTGAAATCTGCACTTTTTAGAGGATAGACTTATGAAAATAAGTACAATGCAGAATTTATTGGAAGCCAAGGTTCTTTGCTGCGAAGAAAACGTCGAAAAAAGCGCTTATTCCGCTTGCGGATGCGACCTTATGAGTGACGTTTTAGCTTACGTCAAAGACCAAGCCGTTTTACTTACGGGTCTTGTCAATCCCCAAGTCATCAGAACTGCCGTAATGATGGACATGATATGCATCGTATTCGTTCGCTCAAAAACTCCAAGTGAGGAAATGCTGTCGCTTGCCAAAGAAAGCGGAATAGTAGTAATGACAACAGATAAACGTCTTTACGAAGCCTGCGGTCTTTTATATTCAAACGGACTTGTCGGTAACAAAACAAAATGAGCGAAGAATTGATTTTCAGATTTGACGTTGACGGCTCAGACTTTACGTCTGCCGGTCACGCATCTGTTCAGGTCAAAAAGAATTTACGGCAACTCGGGGTATCACCCGAAATTATAAGACGCGTTTCCATCGCAATGTATGAAGGCGAAATAAACATGGTCATTCACGCCGGCGGAGGCATTGCGGAAGTTAAAGTGTGCGAAGACTGTATTGAAATCATTCTTGACGATAAAGGACCCGGAATCAAAAATATTGATCAAGCTATGCAAGAGGGGTTTTCTACAGCTCCAGACAACATACGCTCCCTTGGATTCGGTGCAGGCATGGGACTTCCCAACATGAAACGTTATACCGATTCAATGGAAATCTCATCCATAGTCGGAGAAGGAACCCGAATCGTCATGAAAGTTAATATAGACAGGTGACGGCAATGCATAAATATGAGCATTCGGTTATTCTTGACGAAAGCAAGTGCGCAGGTTGCACTACTTGCTTAAAGCACTGTCCGACAGAAGCGATAAGAATTCGCGGAGGACGCGCTATAATCGATCCCGACAGATGCATTGATTGTGGTGAATGCATAAGAGTTTGCCCGCATAATGCAAAAAAAGCAGTATGCAGCAAAATTGCCGAGATGGATCGGTTTAAATGGAAAATTGCACTTCCCGCACCCACCCTGTACGGTCAGTTTGATAATCTTGACGATATCGATTACGTGCTTGACGGTCTTTTAAAAATCGGATTTGACCAAGTCTTCGAGGTTGCAAAGGCAGCAGAGCTCGTTTCTGCTTATACACGGCTGTATTTAAAAACAGGCGGTATAAAGAAGCCTGCTATAAGTTCTGCGTGCCCGGCTGTTGTAAGACTGATAAGTTTAAGATTTCCGTCTTTGGCAGACCACATTATACACATGCTTCCTCCAATGGAGGTTGCCGCAAAGCTTGCAAAGCAAAAAGCAATGGTCGAACATCCCGACCTCAAGCCTGAGGAAATCGGAGTTTGCTTCATTACTCCCTGCCCTGCTAAAGCGAGCTATGTAAAAAACGGTTTTTCAAGCTACAAAAGCTACGTTGACGAAGTCGTCTCAATAAGCGATATATATTTTCTTTTAATCGGCAAAATGCGAAAAGACGAAAATATAAAGCCTCTTTCCGAATCCGGAATGATTGGACTCGGATGGGCAAGAAGCGGCGGAGAAGCAACTGCTATATTCAACGAAGATTATCTTGCAGCTGACGGAATAGACAATGTAATTCACGTACTCGATCAGATAGAAAACGGAAATATACCTCATCTTGAATTTATAGAGCTTAATGCGTGCACAGGCGGCTGCGTAGGCGGCGTCCTTACCATGCAAAACCCGTTTATTGCAAAAGCAAGGCTTCAAACGCTTAGAAGATATCTTCCGGTATCTCAGAATATACTTTCGAAGGATGAATTAAACTATATTCCTGACATCTATCTTTTTGATGAATTACCCGAATACAGTCCCATATCAAGACTCAGTGACAGCATTGCTGAATCTATGCGCATGATGGCTGATATTCAAAACCTAAAAGCCACTCTTCCCGGCATTGATTGCGGAGCATGCGGTGCCCCCTCATGCAGAGCTTTTGCCGAGGATGTGGTTAAAAAAAATCTATGTTTTGACGATTGTCCAATAAAAAAGGAGAATACGGGATTAAAACAAAAGGGGTGATAAATATGACGGTAGAACATTTTTCAGAAATGACGGGTTTTACTGCGATTATATTACCCGATAAATCACGAGAAGTCCAAGGCGCATATGTCGGGGACCTGCTCAGTTGGGTAATGGGACGGGCAAAATCGGACAATGCCTGGATTACCATTATGTCAAATCTAAATGTTATTGCGGTCGCAACTCTTACAGATGTCTCGTGTGTAATTTTTGCAGAAGGCGTAGTTCCCGATAAGGAGCTTGTTGACATTGCCGAAAGCAAGGGAGTTAATCTTCTAAAATCTGAGTTATCTGCGTATGATACCGCAGTTACTGTTTCGAGGATTTTGTCATAATGCACCGTTATTATTATGATTTACATACACATTCATGTCTATCCCCGTGTGCAGATGATGACAACACACCGAACAACCTTCTCGGTATGGCATCACTCGCAGGAATTGATATACTTGCATTGACCGATCATAATACAACGAAAAATTGTCCTGCTTTCTTTAAAGCGGCAGATAATTACGGTATCATACCTATCGCCGGTATGGAACTTACCACATCGGAAGATATACACGTAATTTGCCTTTTTGAACAACTGCAATCCGCGCTTGACTTTGATAAGTATCTTAATGATTACCGCATTCCAATAGAAAACAGACCTGATATATTCGGTCACCAAATTATAACCGACGAAAACGATTCGGTTATAGGAGAAGAAAAAAATCTTCTCTCCAACGCGACAACTATTTCTGTTGAAGATGTTCCTACACATGTAAAGAAATTCGATGGAATATGTTACCCTGCTCATATAGACCGTGATGCAAACGGCATTATATCAACGCTTGGTACATTTCCCGAAACTCCGTTTTTTTCCTGCGTTGAGTTTCATAATAGAAGCAAAACAGCCGAATATAAAGAAAAATATGCTCTTGGAGATAAGCTTTTTATAATAAGCTCCGATGCGCATTATCTGACGGATATAAATGACAAAGAGAACTTTTTTGAACTTGAAGGTGATTCACCTGATGCCGTCAGAAAACATCTGTTTAAAACATTTGAGGAAAGATGATAACTGTATATGAAGGAGCTCTCACTTAATATATTGGATATTGCAGAAAACTCCGTCAAAGCAAAAGCGACGCTAACCGAAATAACAATAGTTGAATCCGATACCGCACTGACAATAACCATAAAAGATGACGGCTGCGGTATGTCCGAACAAACGTTGAAATCAGTTACAAACCCTTTTTATACCACAAGAACCACAAGAAACGTTGGGCTTGGAATTCCGCTTCTTAAGATGAGTGCGGAACAAACGGGAGGATATGTTGAGATAACGTCGAAGCAAAAGGATGAAAATTCACCTCTTCATGGAACAACGGTTGTAGCTCACTACAATAAAAATCATATTGATTTTACACCGCTTGGAGACGTCGTATCGACAGTAAAAACACTTATTCAAGGACATCCGGATACGGATTTCATTTTCAGACACAGTATGCCGAAAAAAGAAGTTGCCCTTGATACAAGATCTCTACGTGAAATTCTCGGAGACGTTTCTCTTGACACTTACGAGGTAATAAAGTGGATAGAAGAATATCTTGAGGATCAATATTCTACGATTTAAATAATATTTAAATAAAAGCATCTAACAAGAAAGGAAAAACAAATGAAATCTTTGGCTGAATTACAGGCAATAAGAGACAAGATGAAAAACAAAGTAATCTTGCGCGAAGGCACTAACGAAATACGCGTTGTTGTCGGAATGGCTACCTGCGGTATTGCGGCAGGTGCTCGCCCCGTTCTCAACGCTTTCGTTGAGGCTGTAAACGCAGAAAACCTTTCCGATAAGGTTACGGTTTCTCAAACCGGATGTATCGGAATCTGCCAGTACGAACCCGTTGTGGAAATCTACGAGGCAGGCAAAGAAAAAACCACTTATGTAAAAATGACTGCTGAGAAAGCAAAAGCGGTTGTTGAAAAACATCTTAAAGGCGGCAATGTTGTTTCAGAATTCACCATTGCAAACGCTAAATAATTAGGAGGTAAAGTTTATGATTCGTGCACATGTTTTGGTTTGTGGCGGTACAGGCTGTACCTCTTCGGGCAGCCTAGCCGTTCAGAAGGCTTTTACAGAAAATATTGAGGCCTTCGGTCTTTCCGAGGAAGTAAAACTCGTACAGACGGGTTGCTTTGGTCTTTGCGCTCTCGGTCCTGTTGTTATAGTTTATCCCGACGGAACATTCTATAGCCGCGTTACACCCGAAGACGTTAAGGAAATTGTTGAAGAGCATCTTCTCAAGGGTAGAATCGTTGAGCGTCTTGTTTACAATGACACCGGTGCTGATAAGGCTGAGAAAGAAGCAGTTAACGTTGCTCTCAGCGAAACAGCGTTCTACAAATCTCAGAACCGCGTTGTTCTTCGTAACTGCGGTGTTATCAACCCCGAGGAAATTGACGAATATATTGCGATGGACGGTTATGCAGCACTCGGTAAAGTTCTTACAGAAATGACTCCCGAGGACGTAATTAAGATAATTACCGATTCCGGTCTTCGCGGAAGAGGAGGCGGAGGATTCCCCACAGGTCGTAAATGGGCTCTTTGCGCACCCAATAAAGCTCCTCAAAAATACGTTGTATGTAATGCCGACGAGGGTGACCCCGGAGCATTCATGGACCGTTCGGTTCTTGAAGGCGACCCCCACTGTCTCGTTGAAGCTATGGCTATCTGCGGATACGCAGTCGGAGCAACTCAGGGTTACGTATACGTAAGAGCTGAGTATCCTATCGCAGTTAAGCGTCTGCAGATTGCAATTGACCAGGCTCGTGAATACGGACTTCTCGGCAAAAACATTTTCAATTCCGGATTTGATTTCGACCTTGACATAAGACTCGGTGCCGGTGCATTCGTTTGCGGTGAGGAAACCGCTCTTATGACTTCAATCGAGGGTAACAGAGGCGAACCCAAGCCCCGTCCTCCGTATCCTGCTGTAAAGGGTCTTTTCGGATGTCCTACTGTTGAAAACAACGTTGAAACATTCGCTAACGTTCCTCAGATTATTCTTCGCGGTGCTGAATGGTTTGCATCATTGGGTACCGAAAAATCCAAGGGTACAAAGGTTTTTGCTCTTGGTGGAAAAATCAAGAACACAGGTCTTGTTGAAATTCCTATGGGTACTACCCTTCGTGAGATAATCAACGAAATCGGCGGCGGTATTCCTAACGGAAAGCAGTTCAAGGCTGCGCAGACAGGCGGTCCTTCCGGCGGTTGTATTCCCGCTCGTCTTATCGATACAGAAGTTGACTACGATAACCTTGTTTCAATCGGTTGTATGATGGGTTCAGGCGGTCTTATCGTCATGGACGAAGATACATGTATGGTTGATATGGCAAAATTCTTCCTCGAATTTACGGTTGAAGAGTCTTGCGGTAAGTGTACACCCTGCCGTGTAGGTACAAGAAGACTTCTTGAAATCCTTGATAAAATTACATCAGGCAAGGGAACACTTGAAGATATCGACAAACTTGAATCGCTTTGCTACTACATCAAACAGAACTCACTTTGCGGTCTTGGTCAGACAGCCCCCAACCCCGTTCTCTCAACACTCAACTTCTTCAGAGATGAATATATCGCACACGTTGTTGATAAAAAATGCCCTGCCGGAGTATGTAAGGATCTTCTTTCCTTTACTATTGATAAGGACAAGTGTATCGGCTGCGGTAAATGCGCTAAGAACTGTCCTGTTGATGCAATCAATAAAACAGATTACATAGCTCCCGGTCACAAGCTTGCATCCTACGCTATCGATACTGCTAAATGTATCAAGTGCGGCGCTTGTATTGCAGGCTGTAAATTCGGCGCTATATCAAAAAAGTAATGAAAGGAGTACGCTGATATGGAAATGTTAAATGTAAAAGTAAACGGTATTGCTGTAAGCGTACCCAAGGGCGCAACTATTCTTGAAGCAGCCCGTGCAGCAGGCGTAGAAATCCCTACCCTCTGCTTTATGAAAGAAAAGAATGAGATCGGTGCATGCCGTATATGCGTTGTTGAAGCAACAGGTGCTCGCGGTCTTGTTACAGCTTGTGTTTATCCAGTTACCGAAGGAATGGAAATTCAGACAAACACAGCAAAGGTTAGAGAGGCTCGCAAGACAACTCTTGAGCTCATCCTTTCAACCCACGATAAGAACTGCCTTTCCTGCGCACGTTCCACCAACTGTGAGCTTCAGAAGCTTTGTCTCGAATACGGTGTAGATTCAAATGCGTTCGGCGGTTTCAAGCCCGAGTACGAGCTTGACTACTCTACACCTCATCTTGTAAGAGATAACAACAAATGTATCCTTTGCCGTAGATGCGTTGCAGTTTGTAACGAGCAGTTTGTTTCCGTTATCGGAGCAAACAACCGCGGTATTGATACGTGCATTGGACAGGCATTCAACCTTGACCTCAACAACACTCCCTGTATCTCTTGTGGACAGTGTACCGCAGTATGCCCCACAGGCGCACTTGTTGAGCGTGACGATACCGATAATGTTTGGGCAGCTCTTTCCGATCCTACAAAACACGTTGTAGTCCAGACTGCTCCTTCTATCAGAGCAACTCTTGGCGAATGCTTCGATATGCCTATCGGAACGAACGTAGAAGGCAAAATGGTTGCAGCGCTTCGCAGACTTGGATTTGAGAAGGTATTTGACACAAATACTGCGGCAGACTTCACAATTGTTGAAGAAGCAACAGAGCTTCTTGACAGAGTTAAGAACGGCGGTAAGCTTCCTATGATTACCTCATGTTCTCCCGGATGGGTTAAATTCTGCGAGCTTTACTATCCCGATTTCCTTGCTCACCTTTCTTCCTGCAAATCTCCTCAGCAGATGGGCGGAGCTCTCATAAAAACATACTGGGCAGAAAAGATGGGATACGATCCTAAGGATATATTCGTAGTTTCAATCATGCCTTGTACCGCAAAGAAGTTTGAGGTAGGAAGAGACGACATGTCGGCTGCCGGTAACGGAATCGCAGATGTTGACGTTGCTCTTACAACCCGTGAACTAGCAAGAATGATTGGTCGCGCAGGTCTTAAGTTCACTGCTCTTCCCGACGAAGAATTTGACACGCCCCTCGGTATTGATACCGGTGCAGCTGTAATCTTCGGTGCAACCGGCGGAGTTATGGAAGCTGCTCTTAGAACAGCCAATGATGTTCTTACAGGCAAGGATAACAAAGAGCTTGTATTTGCTGAAGTCCGCGGAACAGACGGTCTTAAAGAGGCAACCTACAACATTGCAGGTATGGATATTAAGGTGTGTGTTGCATCCGGTGCAGCAAACGCTAAGAAGGTTATGGATAAGATTGCAAGCGGCGAAGCTGATTGGACATTCGTTGAAATCATGGGATGCCCCGGCGGTTGTGTAAACGGCGGCGGTCAGCCTATCCAGCCTCAGCACGTACGTGACACAGTTGACCTCAAGGCAGTAAGAGCTAAGGCTCTCTACGATCAGGATGAAGCAATGACAATGCGTAAATCACACCAGAATCCTGTTATCAAAGAAGTTTACGACAATTACTTCAAGGGTGGCTACGGATGCCATGCGGCGCACCACGCGCTTCATACTTCCTACACTGCTCGCAAGAAGTTTACAAACTAATTCACAATAAAAAATCTGCTCGCTACCGAAAGGTATCGAGCAGATTTTTTTATTTATAAAATTCAATATACGATGATATGATATCTTTTTCTTTCACCTGAAAGTTTACGATTTTTAATTTCCTCAAGAAATTCGCGGGCTGTGCCGGTAGAAAACTCGGCTATATAATAGGGCAGCTTTTATAATCGTCATAAATAAAATACATACTGACCTCCGCAAAGTCCCATCTGACACATTTCGGTTGCAACCGATCACGTTCCGTAATCAGCTATGTGCGGCGTTTCTCTTTCAAACATAACGATGTCAATCTCGCTATGACCTACCATGCCCATATTGCTCATTCCGGTATTAATTATATCATGGCATCAGGCTGATAGCTTCATATCAATGAATATAGTCTGTCAACCCGCCAATCAGCATCGGGCTTATTCCAAAATCCGCCAAACCAAAGTCCGCCTATTTTTCCGTACTGAGTGCAAAGGATTTCGACTCTTCTCACAAGATAATCTATATATTTAGGGAAATCGCGCTTAGAATCCTTGTTATACCAATCTATTAATGTGTGATAAAGGAATGGTACTGTTCCCTGCTTGTTACACTCATCGACGAACCCGCGCACAAGGTCTCTTCCCGCAGCCAAATGGGGCGCGTCATATTCATTTAATCCTAACGTATCGTAAAGCGAAAAACCATCGTGATCCGTGTAGTAAGTATTATGTATTTACATCCTGCCTTTTTTGCTACTAAAACCAGCTCCCTTGCCCAGGTCTTTCTGACCTTGAATTTTTCCATAAGAGGAAAATACTCTTTCTCATGAGTAGAGAGCCTGTTTTTTTCCCATTCGCCTTTTCCAAGGACACTGTAAATTCAAAAATGGTCAAATATTTCAAATCCCATTTTTCAATATTATATCTCGTGCATACTAAATTTCTTATTTATAAAGTTCTTTGTAATTTGCGCAAGCTCTGAAATCAGCGCCCTCAAGATCACGCGTACCGAATGCGCTCCAAGAATGCGGTCTGTATATATCGGACTCTTTGACATTATGAAGAGATACCGGTATTCTAAACATACTTGCAAGAGTGATAAGATCCTTACCTATGTGGCCCCAAACGAAAGCTCCATGATTTGCTCCCCAATTTGCCATTACGTTATATACCGATGAAAAGGCATTCGATTCATCAAGTCTTGGAACAAAATACGTAGACGGCCATGTCGGATCCGTTCTATCAAGGATAATTCTGTTAACTTCCTCGGGAACGGAAACAGTATAGCCTTCCGCTATTTGCATTGTATATCCTATTCCTTCAACCATATTTATTCGAACAAGAGTTATCGGCATTTCTCCATCCGTTGAATATGTAGAAGAAAATCCACCGCCTCTGAAATATCCCCTATTCGCGGGACTGAATCTCGTACTGTTTAACATTGCGGTAATGTCTCTATCCTCGATTTCCCACCATTTTTTCATAATCGGACTACCGTTTTCATCCTTTACAGCTCCCGTACCGTCAAGCGCGGCTGCTCCGCTGTTTATAAGATGAATAAATCCGTTCTTCGCAAGTCCGGTAGGCTTCCAACCGGTACACTTTTCTACAGATTCACTTGACCAATATGTGCGAACGTCGGCAAAAACACTTGCTCTACCAGTTAAAAGTGTTTCAAAGAGCATTGCAAGTCCGTTACAGTTATCACTCTCCGTAGCGAGAATTATAGGAGCTTTTTTACCATTCCAATCAAAAGTCGAGTTGAGTATAGCTTCCGTAAAATCTCCGTTAGGCTTATAGTCAGTCCACATGCGTTGCCCTTGAAATCCGCCGAAAATAGCATTTCTTCCAAGCGCTTCCTCATGCCTTCCTATATCGTTCAGCTTTTCATTACCAAGCATAATATCCTTGATAATAATAGTCATTTTCGCAACAAATTCCCATTGCGCGTCAAGTTCTTCCCTTGTGAAATCTTTTTGCCCCCACGGACCTCCGTTCAAATCCTTTCCTTCGTGACAATTTGATTTAATCCATTTCAGTTCTTTTTCGAACTCTTCTTTATCAAAAATACCAAGGTCTATTCTTCTGAGTATTTCTGTCATATCCACCCACTCAGCGCGGATTCCAAAATACTT
Organism: Eubacteriales bacterium; assembly: GCA_045532675.1. Classification (GTDB taxonomy): domain Bacteria; phylum Bacillota; class Clostridia; order Oscillospirales; family CAG-272; genus UBA1740. Next base: position 23,166 of record JAZSGJ010000091.1, read on the forward strand.
TTGCATCATACCGGCATCAAGGAATGAGCCTCCGATTCCCATAGATACAGAACCGATACTCACGTATGATTTGTCTTTTATTTGTCCAACAACAAGCGCACAACGCGCAAATCTTAAAATTTTCTCCTCAACATCCGGAGTAATTCCGCTATCAGATATATTTTGAACTTCCTCGCCGTATATAGCAAAAGCGGGTAGTCCACGTTGCGCGTGCGCAGCCATAGATGCGGCAAGATAAACCGCCCCCGGTCTTTCCGTTCCGTTAAATCCCCATACAGCCTTAGTTGTCATTGGATTCAAATCCATAGTTTCACTACCGTAGCACCAGCACGGCGTTACGGTTAGTGTAGCAGTAACATTTTCTTTTATAAAATACTGTTGACATTCATATGCCTCTTTGCCACCGCCTATCGTTGTAGGCGAAATCACAACCTCGCATGCCGATCCATCCTGATAGAAAACATTTTCTTCAATAAGTTTTTTTGCCGCTAAAGCAAGATTCATTGTCTGTTCTTCAAGTCCCTCTCTGATTCCGCCCCATCGGCCGTCAATAGTTGGTCTTATACCTATACGAGCCTTCATAAATTTTCACCTTTCGAATTTTTCTTTTATTATACACCCCGCATAAAGAATTGCGTTATAATATTATCACTACAAAATTTGTATAAAATCATCTTATTTATTGACAAATAAACAAATTTGAATTATAATTATATATGGAGGATTTTCTTATGAATTTTTATAATGATGCAATATCTACAGTATATCATCGCGGTTCAAAAATAATTCTCAACACCGAGTGGCGGGATAAAAACGTTATATGTCCGAATTCAAAGATGTATTTAGTTATAGACGGTGAGATTTGTGTTGAAACGAAATCCGGTATACTCATCGCAAAATCCGGTGACGCAATACTGATTCCCGCGGGAATAAAGCATTCATATCATCTGACCGAGCTTGGTTATGCGGAAAAATATTGGTTTCATTTTGATTTAAGAATAGGACAAACCAATTTTTTTGATTATACGGATATGCCGTTTATAAAGCATGTAGGAAACAGCAAGTATATATGGAATTTGTGCGAGGAAATTGTAAACGAGCAAATTTCAACACCGTCACAAAAGCTTTATAAATCATCAGCAATATTGTCCTTGGTCGGAATATACATGGAAAGCTCAAATTATGTGAACGTCACACCAACCGAAAAGGATGAAACCGACAAAGTAATAACGTTTATCAAAAAGAACTATTCCGAAAGATTTACGCTTAACGAGCTTTCCTATATGGCGAAATTAGCTCCAAATTATTTTGCAAAAAAATTCAAAGAGAAAACAGGACATCCCCCTCTGAAATATATTAATATTCTAAGAGTAGAACGCGCAAAATTTCTTCTTGAGCATACGAACATACCAATAAATAAAATAATGGAAGACGTAGGCTTTTATGACTTTGCTCATTTTACAAAGCTGTTTAAAAAAGAAACCGGTTACACTCCAACAAAATTTCGCAGTACACTAAAGAGAAGATATATTTCCTCTAAATAAAAAATCGGCTCAAATAGGATTTACCCTATTGAGCCGATTTTTTATTTGCTCTTTTTACTTTCTATAAAGTAAGTTGCTTCGCTGTCTGCTGTGGAAAGCGCAAATGCAAGCGGGAACATTTCAAACGCCGCGGCAACGTTTCTTTGATCCTCTGTTGAAGAATACCCCATATGATAACGTATTGCAAACGCCTCTTCACGCGTCAGTCGCATATATCCCGATATAATATAAACGCTCTTCTCTCCATGACCGTAAGGAAGCTGATCGTCATATTCAAATGTATCAACTCTCTGCCATGTGCCCTTTTCATCCTTTACGTTACGGAATCCTTTTTTATAAACTCCGACTTTGCAAAGATCATGAAGCAATGACACTATCGCTATGCTTTCATCCGAATAGCTGAAGCCAAAAGTATTTTTAGCTCTTTCGCTATCAAGATAACTCACAAGACAGTCGTATACGTTCAAAGAATGCTCGCAAAGACCGCCCTCATATGAAGAATGAAATCTTGAGCTTGCGGGAGCAACGAAGAAATCGGAAGAGATGAGATACTCAAGCAGCTTATCGGCTCCCTCTCTCTTTATTTTATTTTTATATATTTCAATAAACTTCTCTTTTGGTGTCATACGTACTCCTCTATACATTTATCAATATATTTTTCTCTGTCGGGCATAAATTTTCTTGTCTTTATTTGGTCAAAAAATTCCTTAGTTGTTCCCGCATATCCCTCGGGAAGCCAAAATTCCACCGGCGCGCTTTATTAAATCAAGAAGCTCTGCAAGCGGCAGTTTTTTATGAAGCTCCGGAATCTCTCTTCTGCGGTCTCCGTAAACAGTTTTAAAGAAATTATCGTAATCGAGTTCATTCATTAGTCCTCTTGCGCGGTAGGTGCGAAAAACGTGATCGTTGCAAAGCCAAGTGATACCCTTGTTATAATCCATAACCTCCTGCCAGGTAATAGCCTTAGGAAGCTTGTTTTCCTTCATTGCAAGCTCAAATAAATATTCAGTTTTATCATCCATATCCGCGCTTCTTTTGCGAAGATATTCCTTCATATCCGAGTGATTCGGGTCAAAATTAAATCCTACGAGATGATAGTCTGCAAAATAATCCTTGTACTGCTCGCAAAGAGCATAGAACTCACAGCCGAAAATGCTTTCAAGTCCTTCTCTTTCGCATGCGGCTTTAAGCTCGGATATGCGGTTACTGTATCGTGATCAGTCGCGGCAACAGCACCGTACCCATTGCTACCTTAACAAGCTCTGTAGGCGAAAACACACCTTCAGAATGCGTTGTGTGGTTATATAAATTAGCGTAAATCTTAACTCCCATTTTGTTACCTCATATATTTCTTATTTTTTAGGTATTCAACACTCTTTGAAAGTCCCACAATGGTTTTAACCTCAATAACGCACGTTGATTCTGGTTTAAGCATTGCAAGCTTTGATTCTATATCGAGGTGTCCCTCTCCAAGCGGAAGATGCGGATGGCGTCCGTCACTGTCATGAAGATGCATATGATAAAGCTTCTCCCGATATTTTTCAAAAACGTGCCTATCCTTTCCGCCCATACAGTCGTCATGCCCAACGTCAAGCGTCAAAGCAAATACAGGGCTTGCCATAAAATATTCAAGCATCGCTGTCTGACTTTCGGTGAACGGGTTTGAATCAACGTTTTCAATAGAAATTTTAAGATTATCATCACCTATTTTTTCTTCACACATACGGATAAAATCTTTTACGCGTTTTTTGTATTCATCCTTATAAACGTCTGTAAGAAGAATAACCTTTTCGGGAAGCGTAACGTAAACGCCCTTTAAAAAATGCAAATTTATGACCGGAGCGCCTATTTTTTTTGCAAAATCTATACAGTCCGCCATAACTCCGAAATAGCAATCGGCAACTGCAGGATTAAAATCAAACGGATTCAACTGCTCGTCAGCGTGTATAGTATAGAAGACGTTGTTTTCTTCCGACAGCTTCTTATAAAGTTCAACGTCGCTGTTTGACGGGATGTACTGAGGAAAGCTCATATTAATCTCAATAAAATCGAGATTGTTATTTTTTGCTACTTGCACGCATTCTGTAATATTATCGCATTCAACAAGAGCAGGCATACCGAATTTCATATAGAAACCGCCTTTTTCTTTGATATGTGTTATTATATCACATGCTAAGCTTTTTTTCAATATTTTTGAGAGAATTTTTACTTTTTAAATAGGTCGGTTGAAAGATATCTGTCCCCCGTATCCGGAAGCAAAACAACGATGTTTTTTTCGATGTATTCTTCACGCTTTGCAAGCTTTGCCGCGGCATACAATGCTGCTCCTGATGATATTCCGATAAGTATTCCTTCCTTTGTTCCCATAAGCCTTGCCGCTTCGTAAGCATCGGATTCCCCTACTTTAATTATCTCATCATAAATTCCGGTATCAAGAACTCCGGGTATAAATCCCGCGCCTATTCCCTGAAGTCCATGGCTTCCTGATTTTTCACCCGAAAGAACAGCCGAACTCTTAGGTTCTACGGCAATAATTTTAATATCTTTATTTTTTTCTTTCAGATATTTTCCTACACCGCTTATTGTTCCGCCCGTTCCAACTCCCGCAACAAAAACGTCAACCTTACCGTCGGTATCCTCGTATATTTCGGGACCTGTTGTCATATAATGAGCCCTTGCGTTAGCCGGATTTTCAAATTGGTCCGGAATAAAAGCGCCGTTAATTTTATTCTTTAGCTCATATGCGCGCGCTATAGCGCCGCTCATTCCAAGCGCTCCCTCGGTAAGAACAAGCTCTGCGCCGTATGCCTGCATAATCATTCTCCGCTCAACAGACATTGTCTCTGGCATAACTATTATAATCTTATATCCGCGCGATGCGGCAACAGAAGCAAGACCGATACCCGTATTTCCGGATGTCGGTTCTATAATTACAGATTCTCGGGTTAATATGCCCCGTCTTTCAGCATCGTCTATCATTTCCTTTGCTGCTCTATCCTTTACTGAGCCCGCGGGATTTAAATATTCAAGCTTTGCGATAAGGTTTGCCTTTAAATCAAGCTCTTTTTTTATATTTTTAAGTTCAAGAAGCGGGGTGTGTCCTATTAACATATCAAGTGATTTGTATATTTTCATAAAATCTCCATCCTGCCGTTTGCACGGCTAAGCAAATTATTATTTTATTTACCAAACAATATTTATACTTTTATCGGCAATTTCGTACGGCGGGCATTTATCGGTAGCAATCAAATCATAATCCGTAAGATTTCCTGTACGATATGCGCCGTATGCCGAATATTTTGTACTGTCAAAAACAAGCAGTCTGTATTTACATCTTTTATGAGCCGCAGCTTTTATCTCCTTTTGTTCGAGAGAACGCTCGTATACGTCAGTGCCTATAATTGCAGCGCATGAGGATATAAGAAGATCGAAAGAAAAATCTTCAAGCTGCCTTGCAGTGAAGCTTCCCGTCGCGGAAACCGTATTATACTGCACACTGCCGCCAAGAATTATCAGGTTTATATCTCTCTTTTTAGAAAGCGTTATTGCAGTTTGTAAATTATTGGTAACAACCGTTTTAAATGAAAGGTCCATTCTCTCTGCAAGAGCAAGAGCCGTAGACGAGCTATCAATGAAAACTGAACGAAACTCTGGAATATGCAACAATGCGTTAGTCGCGGCATGCTCTTTTTCTTTGGAGTTCTTATTCATTCTGACAAAAATTGATATCTCTTCCGCATTATCAGGCAGAATCGCGCCGCCATGGCTACGCTCTATAAGTCCGAGCTTCTGCATTTCACAAAGGTCGCGTCTTACCGTAGCCTCGCTAACATATAGCTCTTTTGCAAGGTCCTTGACATTTGCTTTTCTGCTCTCCTTCAGTAAGTTCATTATCGTATTGTATCGTTCGTTCGTTATCATTATCAACCTCTGAGCATTTTTGATTATTTATGCTTATATTGTATCTTATTTATGTTCATTTGTCAAGTTAGCAAGCAAATATAGACAAACAAAACAAAAAGTGTTAAAATATATAAAAAAGAAATGGGAGGATAACTATGCAATATTATCTTGCAATAGATATAGGCGCGTCTTCGGGCAGACATCTTATTGGATGGCTGGAAAACGGAAAAATGATGACCGAAGAAATATATCGCTTTCAAAATTTACCTAAAGAGGTAAATATAGATGGTAAAGTACACTTAACCTGGGATGTTAGACGCCTTTTTGAGGAAATACTCAACGGACTGAAAAAAGCCTCTGAAATCGGTAAAATTCCGGTATCCGTAGGTATAGATACCTGGGGAGTTGATTACGTTTTGCTTGACGAATACGATCTTCCTATAGGTGACGTATTCTGCTACCGTGACAGCAGAACGGAAAGCACAATTGAAGAGGTTCACGGAATAATACCTTTCAAAGAACTTTACAATAAAACCGGCATACAGTTTGGAAGTATAAACACTATTTATCAGCTTTATTCGGATAAAATAAGCGGAAAGCTCGATATGGCAAAATCGCTTCTTATGCTCCCAGACTATTTCAACTTTAAACTTACGGGAATAAAGCGTCAGGAATATACCAACTCCACAACGACCGGTATGGTAAATTCAAAAACGCATTCATGGGATTCCGATATTATAAACAGGCTTGGCTATAAAAAAGAGCTTTTCTCCACTCTCACAATGCCGGGAACGGTTATCGGAGAATTCACCGATGCGGTAAGCGAATACATAGGTTACAAATCAAAGGTAATACTTCCCGCAACGCACGACACAGCAAGTGCTGTTCTTGCAGCGCCTCTTGACGGCGAAACGCCTTACATATCAAGCGGAACCTGGTCACTTCTCGGAGTTGAGCAGAAGAACGCTCACACAGATACCGTTGCTATGGACGCAAATTATTCAAACGAAGGCAGTATTAATCAGACATTCCGACTTCAGAAAAACATTATGGGACTCTGGATGATTCAGCAGGTAAGGCACGAAAACGGAGATAAATACAGCTTTGAAGAGCTTATGAATATGGCTACCAAATCTACGGCTAAATACGAAATTGACGTAAACGACCAAAGATTTCTCGCTCCCGTAAGCATGACGCAGGAAATATGCAGCGCCGTAGGAAAAAGACTTAACGTTGGAGATATTGCTTACGTAATATATAACAACCTTGCAAAATCTTATGCGCAAGCGCTTCTTGACCTCGAAAACATAACCGGCGAAAAGTACACGACACTCAATATAATCGGCGGCGGAAGTAAAAATTCCTTCTTAAATGAGCTTACGGCAAAATACACAAAGCGTAAAATAATTACCGGTCCGACAGAGGGAACGGCTATTGGAAACCTCATGATGCAAATGGTTGGAAACGGTGAGCTTGAAGACGTTTTCGCAGGACGCCAAATAATCAAAAACTCTTTTGAAATAAAAGAAATATAAAAAATGTGATTTTCTGAAAAGATTTAATTATAACAATATACGAACAAGCAAAACAAATTTATGCTGCATACGTAGTAGCTACAGAAAAAGTAAAATGGGATAGCAACTACGCAGTTATTCTTGATGACGAGCTTCGCGAGCTTTCAAAAGAAATCGTAAGAGACGGAATGGAATAAAAAGTTATTATCGGTCTTGACTGCTTTGACGCAAGCATAAACAGACTTTCAGCTTGGGTTACAGGCGTACACTCAATGCACAAAGCGCTTCTTTTCGCGCCTCTTTTACCGAACGAAGAATTAAAAGCACTACAGGACAAGAATAATTTCACTGAAGTAATGTACCTTAATGAAAAATTCAAGTTCATGCCTATCGGTGACGTATGGAACGAATATCTTGAAATGCAAGGGCTTTCTGATAATTTGTATACTGAAATTGAAAAATTTGAAAAAGAAGTTATTTCAAAACGTATTTAATTTAAAAAGGAGAATATAAATCATGAAAAACATTATTGAAGCACCTTTCGTCCTCGAAATGCGCGAGGCTACGGCAAACATGTACCGTCTCGGATGGGATGAAAGAAACGGTGGAAATATAAGCTACCTTCTTGACGAAAAAGAAGTTGCGGAATACCTTGACCTTAACAAAGTTATCCGTACAATACCAACCGGTTTTGATGCAACCGCGCTTATCGGAAAGATATTTATCGTTACCGGAACAGGCAAATATTTCAAAAACGTTGACAAAGATCCTGAAACCAACCTCGGCATCGTTCGTATTGCAAAAGACGGAACAACGGCCGAGCTTCTCTGGGGTTACAAAGACGGCGGCAAATTCACATCCGAATTCCCTGCTCATATGATGAGTCACATTTCGAGACTCTCGGTTGATCCCGACCACCGCATAGTAATGCACTCTCATCCTACATACACAATTGCCATGAACACCGTATGTTCAATTGATGAAAAGGATTTCACCCACAAGCTTTGGCAGTCAAACACAGAGGCTGTCGTTGTTTTCCCCGACGGTGTCGGCATTCTTCCCTGCATGGTATGCGGAACTAACGAAATCGGCGAAGCTACCGCTGAAAAAATGAAAAAATTCAGACTCGTTGTATGGACAAATCACGGAATTTACGGAACGGGCAAGAACATGGACGAAGCGTTCGGCCTTATCGAAACGGTTGAAAAAACCGCGCAGATATACATGCTCTCCCTCGGTCACGTAGTAAACGTAATTCCTGACGAGATAATCAAGGGGCTTGCAAAGCTTTGGAATCTCACTCCTCTTGAAGGAATTTTAGACTAATTTAATAAAAGGGCGAAAAAATCGCCCTTTTTCTATTATTTTTTCAAAAAACACTTGACAAGTTGAATGTTTTAGTGTATAATATTTAACGTTGTTGCGGGAGTGGCGGAACAGGCAGACGCGCACGTTTGAGGGGCGTGTGGTTTTACCGTACGGGTTCGACCCCCGTTTCCCGCACCAAAGAGGGTGTCTCAATTTTGAGACACCCTCTAAACTTTAATATGGGATAGTCAGATTTAAGCCTTTGTTCTTTTAGTGAACTTTTCTGTTTTACCAAATGTGACAACCCCTTTTATCCGTTGCGAAAGGAATGGTACATAGCTATGGAAAAAATGATATTTACTGTTGATAACGTAAACTGTGAAATGAAAATATCCGAGTATATGAAATCAAAGCTTGGTTTTTCTTCATCGTTAATTACTAAAGTAAAATACGGCGGAGTTTCACTTAACGGCGAGACAGTTACTATGCGCGCAGCAGTACACTCCGGTGATAAAATATCAGTAAACTTTCCTAAAGAAAAAAGCGAAAATATTGAACCTATGAATATTCCTCTCAACATACTTTATGAAGACGAATACGTACTCGCTTTAAACAAGCCCAAGGATATGCCAACCCATCCATCAAAAGGAAACAACCTTCCGACTCTCGCGAACGCAGTTGTACACTATATGGGTAAAGGTTTTGTTTTCCGTGCTATAAACAGACTCGACAGAGGAACCTCCGGAATTGTCATAGTAGCCAAAAATCCCCTCTCTGCCGCAAAGCTTGGCAAATCAATGAAAGAACGCAAAATAAACAAAACATACATAGCAATAATAAGCGGTATTCCCAATTTAAAAGAAGGCAGAATCGACGCTCCGATAGCAAGAGAAAAAGAAGGAGAACTTAAAAGAGTCGTGCGTGAGGACGGAAAGCCAGCCATAACCGATTACAAAGTAATAGACGTAACAGATGACGGAAATGCAGTATGCGAGGTAAAGCTTCACACCGGAAGAACACATCAGATAAGGGTACATATGGCATATATCGGTCACGCACTCGTCGGAGATTTTCTTTACGGAGAGGAAAACGAGGACGGCTATTCCCTTATTTGCTCGGAAATATCGTTTCCTCATCCTATAACTAACGAAATGATTGCAATTAAAATAAAAAAAGATTAAGGTGTCTCAAACAAAACGAGACACCTTTTTGCTAAAATTTTATTTGTTTTTTCTTCAACAAAATGAGTATTGTAAGTATTCCTGCAACAGATATAACGGAGACCGCAACAACTGCAGCGACCGGAAACGACTCATGATTGCTTTCATCTGCTTTAGTATTATCTTCGTCTGTTGCTTTCAACTTTTCTATAACCTCGTGCTTTTCATATCCGCAACCGCAAAAGATCGATTTTATTCCATCTTCTTTTTCGGAGGGTTCTTTTATTACTTCTGATTGACAGTCATGAGGAGATATATTTTGCTTTTCTCCGCACGGACATTCATACCAGTGAAATTCAGTATCATATGAAGGAATAAGAGAGAAATTATGTTTCTCGGTATTCTTATTTCCGTACTTCTCGCCGCATCTGTCACATATGCAAGGCTGTGTGCAATCAGCAACGCCGCCCGTATGTCCAAGGGCGCCTATCCAAACGTATTCAATCTCATTTTTCTGCGCGTCAAAATATTTCCCGCAAGCAGAGCATTCATAATGCTCAATCCAACCGATATTGGAACAATCCGCATCAGCGGCCCTTATTAAATCGCCGTAGCTATGACCGAGAGGAGAAATATAAATCCACTGCCATTCTTTATAGTTGGAATCAAAATACTTACCGCATCGCAGGCATTCATAATGCCCCATAATACCGTATGATTCGCAATCCGGAATTATTGCAGGATTCCATTTCGAATAATCGTGACCAAGAGACGAGCCGTATCCCGAGCCGCACTCTTCGCATTTTGCGCTTTCCTCGCAGTTTGCTACTCCGCCGTTATGCGACGTACATTCATATCCACAGGTATTACATACGGAATCGGTAAACTCACATATTCTCTCAAACGGTTTCGGATAAAGGATTTGAACGTAATCCTTTGCCGCAGAAATCTCGTGAGCCCGAATTGTACTGTATGACGGAAGAACGGTATCTGCCATTATGTAAAAGCTTACAGACGGATTATGAACAGTAAGACTATCAAATTCCGTACAGCCGTAAAACGCATAGCTTCCGATATACGTAACGCCCGAGCCTACAGCTGCGCGAACAAGATTATCACTGTAATTATCAATCCACGGAGCAGGAGAGGACGAAGAAAAATCCTTCATTCTTCCCGCGCCGCTAATCTCTATATAGTATAAATTCAGATTTTCATTAATTTTATAAATCTTCGCTATTACGCTGTCGGTACCCGGATTTTCTGAAATATCCCATGTCTCTATAGGTTCACTTTCGGTAGCAGAAACCATAGTTCCGCAAACACCGAAAAGAAGGAAAACAAACGAGCATAAAAACGTCATTACCGCGAAGTTAAGCTTTATATGATTCATTTTAAAAATTAAAATTATTACTTTGCTTTATTATAAATCTCGTCAAATTGCTTTACACAGGATGCAAAGTCTTCTATAGCGCCTGTAACGACCTC
>JAZSGJ010000061.1:0-10794 GCA_045532675.1 Eubacteriales bacterium
GCCATGCGAGTATTACTTCGCCACCGCCGCGTGACAAAAATCTCCCCCTGCTGCGCAGCAGGGGGAGTAGAAAGAATATTATTCAATTAACAAATTCTTTTTTGTTTTTTAGTCTGTCTACTTGACAGGGGGCACATTAAAACGCAGAAGAAAACCGCTTTTTTGTTTAAAACAGGTGCCTTTTTCCTTTGAATACGCTGTTTTGTTTTCGCCGTTTTTAATAATATTGCACAAAAGAAAAAATAAAATAATACAATATTTTCACTTAAAAAATATTGACAAGTACATATTAAGTTTAGTATAATATATTTTATCAAACGCGTTTTTAATAAAACGAGGTGTAATGTGGAACAAAATTTTAACAACATGGAACAAAAAATAAAACAGATAGCCAACCGTATAAAAGAGCTTCGTATCATTACGGGACTCTCTGTTGAAGATATGGCTGCCAGAACCGGAATAAGTGTTGAGGAATATGAGCAGTGCGAGGCGGGTAACCGTAACCTGAGCATTGCGTTCCTATATCACTGTACTCTCAGTTTCGGCGTGGATATGGGAGATATTCTCGAGGGTAAAAGTCCAAAGCTTCGGTCATACGCTCTTACGAGACGCGGCGAGGGTCAAAGAATAGAAGAAGCTCATAACATGATAGGATATAATCTGGCTTCCGGATTCCGAAACCGTATCGCTTTGCCGCTTTATATGAAGCTTAGCTATAAAGGCGGAGAAGAAAAAATTGAGCTTGTAACCCACGAGGGTCAGGAGTGCGATATCGTTATCAGCGGTCAGATGAAGATTAGGATAGGCGAGCACACCGAAATCCTTAATCCGGGTGACTGTATTTATTATGATTCCGGCACGCCGCACGGTATGATCGCAACGAACGGAGAGGATTGCTCTTTCTATGCAATCGTGCTTCGTAACCAGGCGGCAAGAGAAGGCGAGCAGGAGGCTGAGGTTTCGGTTGCGACGAAGCGCCGCGAGGAAGACAGGCAGCGGCGTATATATCACGATTTTATTATACCGACCGAAGAGGGCGGTGTTCTTACCAAAATCGATTTCAAAAACGAGGAGTCGTTTAACTTTGCATTTGACGTAGTCGACGTTCTCGGAAGAAGCAAGCCGAATAAGCTTGCTATGCTTCATATAAGCGAAGACGGCACGGAAAGGCACTTCACCTTTAAAGATATGAAAAAGGAGTCTGCGAGAGCGGCAAACTATTTCAAATCTATCGGTATCAAAAGGGGCGACCGAGTGATGCTTGTTCTTAAGCGCCACTATCAATTCTGGTTTGCGATTCTTGGCTTACATAAGCTCGGCGCGATTGCTATTCCCGCCCCTAATCAGCTTCTTGAGAAGGATTTTGCATATCGTTTTACGGCAGGAAATATTAGGGCTATTCTTTGTACCGCAGACGGTGATGTCGCAAACTCGGTAGATAAGGCGTCGGCAAACTGTCCGGGTCTTGAACACAAAATTCTCGTAGGCGGAAGCCGCGACGGATGGCGCAATTTTAACGAGGAATACAGCATTTACAGCAGTCATTATGCGCGCGGTGAGGATGCACCGTGCGGAAGCGACTCCATGCTGATGTTCTTCACATCCGGAACCTCAGGATACCCCAAGATTGCTGCGCATAATTATAAATATCCTTTAGGCCATTTCATTACCGCAAAGTATTGGCATCAGGTCAATCCGGAAGGTCTTCATCTTACCATTTCGGATACGGGATGGGCGAAGGCAATGTGGGGTAAGCTTTACGGTCAGTGGCTTTGCGAGGCAGCAATTTTTGTATATGACTTTGACAGGTTTGATCCGGAAAAGATTTTGCCGCTTTTCGCAAAGCATAAAATTACGACGTTTTGCGCTCCGCCGACTATGTACAGAATGCTTATCAAGCAGGATCTCGGCAGATTCGATCTCTCAACGATAGAGCATGCCTCTACTGCGGGAGAAGCACTTAACCCTGAGGTTTTCCGTCAGTTCGAAAAGCATACCGGTCTCAAAATCATGGAGGGCTTCGGTCAGTCGGAGAGTACTCTTATCGTCGGTAACCTTTCCGGCGGAAGCCATAAAATCGGCTCTATGGGTAAGCCGGTGCCTCTTTACGACGTTCATCTGCTTAATTCCGAGGGCGAAGAGGTTGAACTTGGTGAAAGCGGAGAAATATGCATTAATATTTCAAGCGGATTGCCTTGCGGTCTTGCTTATGCGTACGATGGAAACGAGGAAATCACAAAAGAAACCTGGCGCGACGGATATTATCACACGGGTGACCTTGCATGGCGCGACGAGGACGGCTTCCTCTGGTATGTAGGACGCGCTGACGACGTTATCAAGTCATCGGGATACCGCATAGGTCCTTTTGAAATAGAAAACGTAATTATGGAGCTTCCTTACGTGCTTGAATGTGGAGTTTCCGCAGCGCCCGACGAAATAAGAGGTCAGGTAGTTAAAGCAAGTATAGTTCTTGTTGGCGGCAAAGAGCCGACGGACGCGCTTAAAAAAGAAATTCAGAATTACGTCAAATCAAGAACGGCTCCTTACAAGTATCCGAGAATCGTTGAGTTCCGTGAGAGCCTTCCCAAGACAACGAGCGGTAAGATTATAAGAAAATTACTGTAAGAATAAGAAAGACTTGATTATGGACTCTAAACGCTTAACCATATTTGCGGGGCATTACGGAAGCGGAAAAACGAACATAGCCGTAAATTACGCCGTGCGCCTTGCAAAAGAAGGAAAAAAGGTTTGTATTGCCGATCTTGATATCGTTAATCCCTATTTCAGAACAAAGGATAGCGAAAGTGAGCTTTCGGAATACGGCATACATCTTATATCGCCTCAGTACGCTAACAGTAACGTAGATCTTCCGGCTTTGCCTGCGGAGAGCTACAGACTTGTTCAGGATAAATCGGTTTTTGGAATCATGGACATTGGCGGAGATGACAGAGGTGCGTACGCGCTCGGAAGATTTGCGGATGCTGTAAAAGAGGAAAATAATTACCGTATGGTATTTGTGGTTAACTGCTTCCGTCCTCTTACCTCAACCGTTAAGGATGCGGTGGAAATTATGAGAGAGATAGAGCTTGCCGCGAAAATTTCTTTCAACTGCATCGTGAATAATTCCAATCTCGGAGGATACACGACAAAGCAAAACTTTATGGAATCTCTTGATTTTACAGATGAGTTGTGTAAAGCTACGGGACTTCCTCTGTGGATGCATACCGCGGAGAAGTCGGTGGCTGAGGAAATATCGGAAATTCCCGTTATGCCTCTGACGCTTCAAAAGAAATATTTCGACCTGCCGATTGATAAAATTTGATTAGCCGGCGGGCCTCAAAACAAGGAGGAATATATGAAAAAAGTTACTTTTAACACAGATTTGTGTAAAGGCTGTGGACTTTGCGTTACAGCTTGCCCGAAAGGGTGTCTCGCAATTGCGGACGATAAGCTTAATCAGAAGGGTTATTCTCCCGCATATATCAAGGATCAGGAAAAATGCATCGCGTGCGCTTTTTGCGCTACTATGTGTCCGGATTGTATAATTACAGTAGAGAAATAAGGAGACTATCATGGCAGAGAGAATTTTAATGAAAGGCAACGAGGCTATCGCCGAGGCTGCGATTCGCGCAGGTTGCCGCCACTATTTCGGTTATCCCATTACTCCCCAGACGGAGATTGCCGCTTACATGGCAAAGAAAATGCCTAAAATCGGAGGAGTGTTCCTTCAGGCAGAAAGTGAAATCGCGTCTATAAACATGGTTTACGGTGCGGCTGCAGCGGGAATGCGTGTTATGACATCGTCGTCAAGCCCCGGAATCTCGCTTAAAACGGAAGGACTCAGCTACATAGCGGGCTCGGACGTTCCCGCACTTGTGGTTAACGTTCAGCGCGGCGGCCCCGGTCTTGGCGGAATACAGCCCTCTCAGTCTGATTATTTTCAGGCTACAAAGGGCGGCGGGCACGGTGATTACAGAATGATAGTATTGGCTCCCGCTTCCGTTCAGGAGATGGCAAGCTTAACTATAAAGGGATTTGACCTTGCCGATAAATATCTTATGACGTCTATGATTCTTGCTGACGGTACAATCGGTCAGATGATGGAACCCATAACGTTTGAGGACAGCGAAATCAAAACTTACGAAAAGCCGTGGGCTCTTACAGGCACTGAATGTAAGCGTCCTCACAATATTGTTAACTCGCTTTACCTCAAGCCCGATGAGCTTGAAAAGAAAAACTTCGAGCGCTTTGAAAAATACAAGCTGGTTGAGGAGAACGAGCCCATTTGGGAAGAGTATATGATGGAAGACGCAGAGTATTGCGTCGTTGCCTTTGGTATTGCGTCAAGAGTTGCGAAAAACGCTGTTGTTGCGGCAAGAGGTGAGGGCATTAAGGCCGGTCTTATCCGTCCTATTACTCTCTGGCCCTTCCCCAAAACACCTTTCGCTAAGTTTAAAGATAATGTAAAAGCATTTATTTCGGTAGAGCTTAATATGGGTCAGATGATTGAGGATATAAAGCTTGCTACCGACTGCTCCAAACCGGTTATGCTTTGCAACCGCACAGGCGGTATGATTCCAAGTCCCGACGAGGTGCTTGAATCGATCCGTAACGCGCAGAAAGGAGAGGATTGATTTATGGCAACAGTATTTGAAAAACCGAAATCTTTGACAGATGCTCCCTTCCACTATTGCCCCGGCTGTCCCCACGGAATTATTCACCGCTTGGTCGCTGAGGTTATGGATGAGCTTGGAATAGAGGGAAAGGCTATTGGCGTAGCACCTGTTGGATGCGCCGTTATGGCATATGATTATTTTGCCTGCGATATGATAGAGGCTCCTCACGGAAGGGCTCCCGCAGTTGCAACGGGTATCAAACGCTGCCGTCCCGAAAACGTAGTATTTACATATCAGGGTGACGGAGATTTAGCGTCTATCGGTATGGCTGAAACCGTTCATTCGGCTGCAAGAAATGAGAACATTACAGTTATTTTCGTAAACAACGCAATTTACGGTATGACGGGCGGACAGATGGCTCCTACAAGCCTTCCCGGTCAGGTAACTCAGACGTCTCCTTACGGACGTGACGTAAATCATTGCGGTTGGCCCATCCGTGTGAGCGAAATGCTTGCAACGCTTGAAGGACCCGAGTATATAGCCCGTGTCGCAGTAAACAACGTTAAAAACGTTAAGAATGCGAAGAAGGCTATTAAAAAGGCTTTTGAAAATCAGATAGCGGGAAAAGGATTTTCTCTCGTAGAGGTCGTTTCCGCATGTCCCACAAACTGGGGAATGACGCCCGGACAGGCTCTTGAGTGGATAGAAAGCGATATGCTTCCTTACTATCCGATAGGAGTATACAAAGACAGAAGCGCAGGGGAGGAGAATAAATAATGAAAACTACTCAAATCCTTATTGCGGGCTTTGGCGGACAGGGAATACTGTTCTCCGGAAAATTTTTAGCATACAAAGGACTTCTTGATGATATTCAGGTGTCCTGGCTTCCTTCATACGGGCCCGAGATGCGCGGCGGTACGGCAAACTGTAACGTTATACTTTCCGACACGCCCGTAGGATCGCCTATAATTACAACGCCCGACGTGCTTATAGCAATGAATGCGCCCTCTTTGCAAAAATACGTTAACACGGTTGCTAAGGGCGGACAGATTTACATTGACTCTTCTCTTATAGACGTTAAGGTTGAGCGCAATGACGTTGCAGTATTCTATATTCCAGCAACTCAGATGGCAAAGGACGAGGGAATCGGAACTCTTGCCAATATGATTATTGTAGGTCATCTTCTTGAAAACAATCCGGAGCTTTCCTTTGACGGAACCGAAGAGGTTGTTGAGAAGCTTGTTCCTCCTAAGAAGGCGGCTCTTAAGGAGCTTAATATGAAAGCCCTCAACTTAGGAAAAAATTATAATAAATAAATCTTGCTGCATTCAAAAGCAGTATTATAAAAGGAGAATAAACCTATGAACGCAATGACTGAAATGAGCAAATACCGTCATGAAAAGGTTTTGTTTGTCAACAACGAAAAAGCCGGTCTTAAGGCTATCATCGCTGTACATAACACAAATCTTGGTCCCGCAATAGGCGGTTGCCGTCTTTTTCCCTACGCATCTTTTGATGATGCACTCTTCGACGTTCTCCGTCTTTCACGCGGAATGTCACACAAAAATGCAGTTGCAGGTCTGCCTCACGGAGGCGGTAAGGGAGTTATTATAGCCGACCCCTCACAGAAAACCGAGGCTATGTTTGAAGCTTTCGGTGAGGCTGTAAACAACCTTGGCGGAGATTATATCACTGCCGAGGACGTAAACACCGACTGCGACGACGCGCTTGTTATGCTTCGTAAGACTAAGCATATCTGCGGTCTTCCTCAGAACAGCGGAGATCCCTCTCCCTTTACCGCCCGCGGTGTATGGCAGGGTATCAGAGCTACCGCTAAGGTAGCGCTTGGCGCAGATTCACTCGAAGGTCTTACCATCGCGGTTCAGGGTCTTGGTAAGGTTGGTTTTGACCTTTGCCGTCTTCTTCATGAGAGCGGAGCAAAGCTTATCGTTGCAAATCGCAGCAATAAGGAAATCGCAGCTCGCGCTAAGGAAGAGTTTGGCGCAACGGTTGTTTCAACCGACGAGATTATAAGCCAGAAGTGCGATATCTTCTCTCCCAACGCTATGGGTGCTATCCTTAACCCCACAACAATTCCTACTCTTAACTGTAAGGCTGTTGCCGGCGGCGCAAACAACCAGATTCTTGACGATGCTTCGGGTCTTGCACTTAAGGCGCGCGGAATCTTCTACGCTCCCGACTTCGTAATCAACGGCGGTGGTGTTATCAATGCTGCTGCAGAGGTTGACGGACCTTACAATAAGGATGCCGTTCTTGCAAAGGTAGATAACATCTACAATTCTATAGAGCACATTCTTACCGAGTCTAAGGCTACCGGCGAGCCCGAGGGCGTAATCGCTACCAAGTACGCTGAGTCCTTGATTTACCGTTAATTAAAATCAAATAGCAAAAACATCACTGACAAAAAAAGAGAGGACATTTCGGATTTCCCGATTTGTTCCCTCTTTCTGTTTGTAATATGGGTTTGAGCTTAGCCCATTTGCGTTTGACCGGTCAAATGCGATATTTGCACTTTTTCCAAGATATGAAAAAGAACGAGAAGAACCGTTCGGCTACAGTTAATAACAAAATTAAAGAATAAAGCTGAAAATCTCTTAAACATCTTTACAAATCGTATAAGAAGTGATATAATTTATATTAATCGAATAATATATACCTATAAGGAGTGAAAACATGAAATTAATTATCAAAGACAGTTACGACGCAATGAGCGATTGGGCAGCACAGCATATCGCAAACGCGATAAACAATCACAAGGAGAACCGTCCGTTTGTGCTTGGTTTGCCGACCGGTTCTTCTCCGCTTGGTGTTTACAAAAGACTTGCGGACATGAACAAAGCCGGAAAGGTTACATTCAAGAACGTTGTTACGTTCAATATGGATGAATATGTCGGCTTGCCGAGAGAGCATGACCAGAGCTATTGGTATTTTATGCACGATAACTTCTTCAACCACATAGACATTCCCGCAGAAAACGTTAACATTCTTAACGGTATGGCAGAGGATCTTGAGGCAGAGTGCAAGCGTTATGAGGATAAGATTTTATCCTACGGCGGAATTGATTTGTTCCTCGGCGGCAGCGGTGTTGACGGCCACATCGCTTTCAACGAGCCCTTCACCTCCTTAACTTCAAGAACAGGTGTTCGTGCGCTTACCGAGGATACACTTATCGTTAACTCCCGCTTCTTCGGTAACGACGTCAATAAGGTTCCCAAAACAGCCCTTTCGGTTGGCGTAGGAACTGTTTGCGATGCTAAGCAGGTATTGCTTTTAATCAGCGGACACAACAAGGCTCGCGCTTTGCGTCATTGCGTTGAGGGCGGAGTTGATCACGCTTGGACTATAAGCGCGCTTCAGTTACATAAGGACGGTATCATAGCATGCGATGAAGCTGCTTGCGGCGAGCTTAAGGTTGATACCTATAAATACTTTAAGGAAATTTACAAAAACGAGAAATAATATACTAAGGCGAAAAGCACGTAGATTTGCGAGATTACGAGCAAGCGGTCGGTGTTCATGATATAAAATAAGGGGTTAACTCAAGCGCGTTTTAATCTGCGTTCGGAGATAACCCCTGTATTTATTTTAAATTTACCGAAAAGGAATTAAGCGTCTTTTTTTCGTCATCCTTTTTACTGTTTTCATCGATTTTATCGTCTGCTCTGTCAAGGGTCTTTTTTTGCAAAGTCCTTGCCGCCGAGTCCGAATGCAAGAGCAAATGAAACATTTTGGGTGTCTCAAATTTTTGCGTTTGAGACACCCACGAAGCTTTGATGGAATATTCAATTTAATTGTTCAGCGAGTGTAAACGTTAATATCAGTCCTCGCAGGAGGCGGTTGCCGCGTCGTAAATATCGGTAATTTCCTTTGAGGGCTCTTTGTCGAGAAGCGTTGCAACAACGGCTGCTATCATACTTACGGCAAAGCCGGGAATGATCTCGTAAATTCCGGTGGGACCGGAAAGGAATATAAGCCAAAGCACGTCGGTAACGGCGCCTGCTATAACTCCCGCAAGAGCGCCCTTGTATGTAAAGCGGCGCCAGAAGAGAGAAAGGATAATAACCGAGCCGAAGGATGAGCCGAAGCCTGCCCATGCGTTTTCAACCAGGTTCATAATCGCTTGCGCACCCTCGCCCTCACTGCTTGCGATAAAGAATGCGATTATTGCGATTATGATAACGACGGCGCGTCCTATCCACAGAACTTCCTTTTCGGAGGCACTCTTACGGATAAGGGGCTTATAAATATCAGAGGTGAAGGATGATGAAGCGACGAGCAGCTGGCTGTCCGCTGTGGACATTGACGCGGCTATAATTGCGGAAAGCAGTATTCCCGAGATCACCGCGGGGAAGATAAGTCTTGAAAGCTCAACGAATACCAAGCTTTGATTTCCGTTCGCGATAAGGTCCTCGCCGATAAGTATTCTTCCAAACACGGCGATAAATATTACCGACGCAAGGGCGAGAACAACCCACGTAATAGCGACAATTGCTGATTTTTTAACCATTGAAGGCTTTTTGATAGCCATAAAGCGAACAAGAATGTGAGGCATGCCGAAGTAGCCGAGACCCCATGCAAGACCGCTTGCGATTTCTGCGGGGGTAGCAGAGAAAAGAGAGCTTGTAAAGGCGTATTTTGTTCCGTCGTTTGCTGTTACGGTATTTTCAAGAATCGCAAAATCCAGGTCCTTTGTAATAACTATTATAATCGGAACCGCAAGCACGGCGACGAGCATAAGGATTCCTTGGAAAAAGTCTGTCCAGCAAACAGCCTTGTAACCGCCAAGGAAGGTGTATACTATAAGAATTGACGCAAAAATAAGCATCGCTATTCTCTTGTCGATATCAAAAAGAGAGGTAAATACGTTAGTTCCGGCAACGAAAGCCGAAGCGACGTAAACGGTAAAGCATACGAGGAAAACGATAGCGCAGGTAACCTGCAGCGTTTTGCTTTTTGTTGCAAAGCGATTTGAAAGATACTGAGGAACGGTGATTGCATCTCCCGAAGCCTCTGAGAAGCGGCGAAGACGGCGAGCTACGAGTATCCAGTTAAGCGCCGTGCCGATTGCAAGTCCGATGCCTATCCAAGCTTGTCCGAGGCCGAAGGCAACTATGCTTCCGGGCAGACCCATAAGAAGCCATGCGCTCATATCGGATGCCTGAGCACTCATCGCGCTTACCCAAGGACCCATGGTTTTTCCGCCGAGGAAGTAGTCCTTATCCGAGTTGCTTTTTGATTTGAAAAACAGAACAATGCCGGTTCCGAGCATTGCCGCAAAATATATGATCAGCACAAAAAATTCCCAATTCATAACTAAATCTCACTTTCTCTTTATTTAATAATTTATTTTAACATATTTTTCATAATTAGGCAATACAAACATTGTATTTTTTTTAGTGCAAAGTCAATTACCGCAACAAAAGCTTCAAAAAAAAGACACAAATATTTTATTTGGTGCGAAATTTTTATTGCACTTATTCCGGCTTTGAGTTAAAATAAAAGAAAGCAATATTTCATGAGAAACGTAAACGAGCTTTTTTAAGGTAAGGAGTCCTCTCTTTTGAAAAGAAAAAAATGCGCTGATTTTTTCGAAAAAAGTATGTACAAATCGAATTTTTTACTGTATAATATATTCAAGGTCGGATTTCGGCCAGAAACAAAAGGAGGTATAAAAGATGACTTGGTTTAATAAGCAGAGCCGTTTGGTACAGCTTCTCTTGCTTTTGATACCCGGTGTTAACTGGGTAACCGAACTTCTCGTAAGATGGGGAACGTGGCTTAAGAAAGGCGGTCTTTTTCGTCTTATAATCTGTATCCTTGTTACAATTCCCAGTGGTATTGTATTCGGTTGGATAGACTTTGTTTGGGTGCTTCTCTTTAAGAAGCTTTTCCTTCAGTAAAATACATAGGAACAATAAATTGGGTGTCTCAAATGCAAAAATTTTGAGACACCCAATTTTTGATAAGGGGATAGTCGGATTTGAGGAAAAAGCGTCGTTTTTCAAGTCGAGAGACGTATTCTCATACGCTGAGGCTTGAAAACGGCGGTAGAAAAAGTCTATGAAAAGCGAAGAAATCCGCAGGATTTCATCATTATGCTGTCTCATTTGCGTTTTTGCTGCATTTGAGTCTTTTTATTTTTAGACTTTTTCGGTTT
>JAZSGJ010000040.1:0-10457 GCA_045532675.1 Eubacteriales bacterium
GACATGGCTACGATCCGACTTCTCGCTCGGTTTCTATCCCCTTGATAAATTCCGGAATACCCGGTATTAACACGTCTCCCTCATCCGTGGCAACGGTATAAAACTTTGATACCACTCCGTCGTTAACCTCGCGAAGTGTGCCGTATACACGTCCTGTGTCTATATCTATAACGGGAAGCCCTATCATATCAGCAATAAGAACCGAGCCCTCCTTAACAGGTATATCGCTTCTATGAAGATAAAGTACTCTGTTTTTTTCTGCCTGAGCCGCCTCTCTCGTGTCTATTCCCTCAAGTGCCATAAGAACGTACCTTGTGCTGACAGATGCGCTCTTCACAGCTATCTCTTTATAACTGCCGTCCTTTGCGGCAATAAAAACGCGCTTCTGCGATGCAAGCACCTTTGGTGAATCGCACCAGGGCTCAACCTTTATAAATCCGCGTACTCCGTGCGCCGAGCACACCTTTCCGCATTCAAGATATTCTTTTTTCATACTATGTATTTTACCATATAAAAATATAAATGTCAATGACTATGTTTTTTGCGTTTATTTTTGAAATATTCGCTGAGCATTTGCCGCGTTTCATCCTCAAGAATTCCACCAGTAACCTCGGGAATATGATTCAATGGAACCTTGGTTAAATCAAGAGCCGAGCCATACGCACCGAATCTTATATCTCTCGTTCCGTAAACCACCCTCGGAATCCTCGCGCTAACTATCGCGCCGGCGCACATTACACACGGCTCCATGGTTACGTAGAGAGTTACTCCCGGAAGGCGCCACCCCCCCATAACACGGCAAGCCTCTTCAATAGCAACAATCTCGGCATGATAAGTAGCGCATTTTGACTGTTCTCTTTTATTATACGCTCTCGCAATTATCTCGCCACCCCGAACGACAAGCGCACCGACAGGCACCTCATCCTCATCACGCGCTATTTTAGCCAGCTTTATTGCCTCTCTCATATAGAATTCATCGTCGTGCATATATTATCTCCTAAATCAAATTAGTTACAGCAATAAAAAGTGTTAAAGCAGTGAACAAAAGCACTTCAAATGACAACTTGTATTTGCTTTTATCCCGTATTATCGGTAAAATCTTTTCTTTGTACTCTTTCCTAAATACAAACATTAAAGCTAATGATATGAAGGCAAGAACAAGTAAAGCAACAAAATAAATACGCGAAAACACAGCGATGTTGCCATGTCTTAACCAGAATACAGAAAAAAGATTATTTATAAAATGCAGAATTACCGACGGCAAAATGCTGTCAAATGCAAGGTCTAAGGTTGCGAATATTATACCCGCCAAAAAAGCATACGGGAGCTGATAAAAATTGCAATGTATAAGCGCAAAATAGATAGCAGATATCAATATTGTTCCTTTTTGGGTGTAGGGAGATATAAGCGCAATCGGAATATATCTGAAGAGCGCTTCCTCTGCTATAGCAGGAATCACCGCATGCGTCAGAATAACAACAAACAAATTTCTGCTGACATCTACGTAATTTCCGTCCCCGATAGAGGAAAGAATAAGGGACGTCAGCCATGAAATCAGAAACACGAGAAGAAGCGTCGGCGCAACGGTTGGTATCAGAAGACGAAGCTCCTTTATTTCGATTTCAATCTTTGGAGGAGCAAATTCAGATTTCGTTTTATTTTTTATATAAAAAGCCAGACAAAACGGAATTACAAACGCTGAGTAATAAATCATATTACCGACAAATCCGCTAAAGAAGGCAGATATGGAAAGCAAAAGAATAAATATTAGATCTATTACCGTAACAATAGTAAGCGTCCTTTTCATATTTCAACGTCCCTCCTTTCATAAACTAAAAATGCTTTTCTTCAGCTTCTGTATCAACTAATGAAAATCTAAGCTTTCCTCTTATTCTATCAGCCTCTTCAAGACGGATTCTGATAATATCGCCAAGACGGTATACAACGTCTCTCGACCTCATGGAAAGATTCTTTTCATCAAAAATAAACATTCCGGGAAGCTCACTTATAGGCAAAAGTCCTTCGCATGTGTTTTCAAGCTCCGCAAAAATACCAAACGAGGTTACCGAGCTTATCACAGCGTCAAATTCCGATCCTATAAATTTTTCCATATATATTACTTTATAGAGATTCTCTATTCTGCGCTCAGCAGACATAGCTCTGATTTCCGCCTCGGTTGCGGCGGCTGAAGCGCGCCTTGCGTAAGACGCGTAAAGCTGAGGACGTTTTCCCTCAAGGAGCACCCTGTGAATTATTCTGTGAGTAGCAAGGTCGGAAAGTCTCCTTATTGGAGAGGTGAAATGGCAGTAGCAATCTATGCCAAGTCCAAAATGAGGATTTTTTACGTCAGAATACTTTGCTTTCGCCATTGAACGAAGCATACTGTACGACACGGGTGCAAGTATACCCTTCTCACGAGCCTTCATGAGAAGGTGTGAAAAATCCTTTGAGGTTGACTTGTCTTTTGAGATAGCCTCGGTATCAAAACCAAGATTATGAGCAAAAACGATAAAGTCAGAAAGCTTTTCGGGAGGCGGATTTTCATGAACTCTGTATACGCAGGGAATTTCCTTTTCGGTAAGCAGTGTCGCCACCGCCTCATTAGCGCAAAGCATAAACTGCTCTATAAGCTTCTCCGCGTCTCCCCTCTCGCGTTTTATTATATCAACAGGCTCGCCGTTCTCGGAAAGCAAAATTTCCGCCTCCGAGGTTTCAAGCTCAAGAGCTCCCCTCACCTCGCTTCTTTTTTTAAGAATAAGGTATAGCTCCCTCATTCTCACAAGCGATGGTAAAACCTCTTTGTATTTTGATTTAATTTCAGCCGACGCCTCACCCGAAAACAGCTCGTTTACCTCGCTATAAACACCTCGCACTCTGCTGCGTATAACAGTGGGCTCAATCCGACAGGAAAGTATAATACCGTCCGGTGAAAGATTAATTATAGCGCTTAAGGCATATTTATCCTCTCCGGGATTAAGCGAGCATGCTCCGTTTGAAAGCGCGGGGGGAAGCATAGGTATGACCTTGTCCGTAAAATATACGCTTGTTCCCCTCGCCATAACAGCTCTGTCAAGATGCGTACGATCCTTTACATAATGCGAAACATCGGCAATATGAACTCCGAGCTGCCATATTCCGCCTTTCAGTTTTTTAAGAGAAACCGCATCGTCAAGGTCCTTTGCTCCTATTCCGTCGATAGTAAAAATAACATCCCTGTCACGTCTGACTCTGCCCTCGTCGGAAAGGGGCAACGCGGCAAAAAATGCCGCCTCGGCAAGCTCTTCCTTTGAGAAATCAACGGGGATTTCACACTCGGCAAGAATAGCCGCGTAATTTGCTTCCTTTGAATCTGTTTCCCCGAAAGTCCTGATAACCACGCATTCGGGTGGATATTTTCCGTTGCGGTCAATAAGAGCCTCAACCTTGTCACCGACCTTGGCGCCCGACATCTCGCGGATTACGGGATTTACGGAAAATTTGTTATCGTCAGGTATAAGAATGATTTTTGCGGGTGATCTCTTTTTAGAATATCTGAACCTTAAATCCTCGCTCACCGTTCCTATAACCGTTTTTCTGCCGTATTCGACTATTTTCCGCACACGCCCCTCGGTTTTCTCATCTCCGTATCGATTGTTATATACGTGATATATTATCTCTACAAGGTCACCCTCAAGCGCCCCGCCCGTCTTATCCTCGGGAATAAATATATCTTTGTCGTAGCCTTCCTCTAAGGTTACGAATCCAAATCCGATCTTCGAGGACGAAAAAACACCTCTCGCCAGAATCTCGTCCTGGCGCATCTTGTTACTCACGCGACCGCGTCTGCCCTTGTCATGAGTTGAAGTTATCTTTAAAGAGTCAGTTCCGACTCCCGTCTCTGCTATAGTTCGCATAAGCTCAGCGGCGGCTTTTTCCTTTCCGCGTCTTTTATGTGTATTTCTTTTAGAGAATTTGGCAAGAGCCTTTTTAGTTCTGTTATTTTTCATTTCTGTTTTCCTTCAAATGAATTCACTATAGCTTTTGCATTTATTTATTCTCTATACAAAAAGCAAAACTAAGGGGCGCATCTGCGTGAGCCATACGGCGCACGTAGGTACGCCCCTACGTTTCTTGTGAATTCCTTTCAAATTCCGATTATGAGAAAATGGAAGAATACTCGGATATCTTCTGCCAGTAATCAAGGTTGTTGTAGCTCTGTGTATAATCAGGCTGCATAACGTACGCAACAACTACAGCTACAGCAAATACAGCAACGATGATAAGAGTCCACTTGCTGAGAAGTCTGCCCTTCTTCATCGACTTGTCCTTACCGTAATAGGTTTCAGAGCCGCCTGCGATAGTGCCGGAAAGTCCGTCTTCGCTTGACTTCTGAATCGTAACCGAAACAACGATGAAAAGTGCGCATGCAAGGAGAAGAATGAGAAGTATATATTCACCAATCATTTTTAAAATCCTCCGTATAAGTAATGCAATGCATAGTAACGCATCATAAATTATAATAGTATTTTATCACATAATTTCAAAAAATGCAATACTTTTTTATAATTTAATTTAAATAAATTGTAAAAGTGATAAATCCGTTGCTTTCGTCGCTTTCGTCAGCAACCTTTTTGAGCATTCCCACCGACGGAAGATTATCCTTCATAACCTTTGAATGAAGCTTAATAAGTCCCATCTTTCGCGCCGCGCCGCAAATAGCTCTTACGCCTTCTCTGCCAAGTCCCATTCCGTGAAAGGCGGGCAAAAGACGTATCGCAAACTCCGCGCTTCCCTTTCCGTCAAATGCGTAAATTACAGCCTCGCCGATAAATCGGTCTTCACGTCTTACAGCAAAGCTTACGCTTGCGCCCGACACGAACTCAAGACGCGCGTTTTCGTAAAAATATCTGTCAGACGGGTCATGCACGTCCTCAGAATAATCATAACCCCAATATTTATTTACATTTTTGTCCTTGCAAAGAGCTGCGTAATCGGCTATATCAGCCTCACCGAGAGCGTTTAATTTAACACGCCCGTGCTCTGCCTCGGGCACTTCGTCAATCAAATCCGACTCTCTCTTAATTCTTACGCGGTAGCACTCTCCGTCCTCATCCTCAGCATCAACGTCCATATGCCGATAACCAGCAAAATGCGGCAAGCATTCGCAAGGGACGTCGCAAAAGGTTAAAGAAATCTCCTCACGCATCGCATATTCTCCGACAGCATCTATTGCTTCACGCAGGTTAGCATCCTCGCAGACAGCATATGGAAAAACAAAAAGGTATCTGCCCATGTCAAATATTCTTATAATAATACATCCCGAAAAAAGACAGACTCCGTATTCGATATCGTTATCACCGTCAATGTCAAGTCCGAAAATTATTTCATTAACCGTTTCAGCTTCTTCCTGAAGATTTGAACAGAGCTCTTTAATAATCTCTTCTCTGTTCTCTCTGTCAATTACTTTAAAAGATATCATAGTCACACCTCTTTCTTAAATAGTATAACACAGAAGAAAGAATTTTTCAAGCAAAAAGAACGGCTCACGCCGTTCTTTTTTGTTGTTTTATTAGTAATTTTCTTTTCTGACTTCGAAGAAGCTCTGGGGATGAGCGCATACGGGGCATACAGCGGGAGCCTTATTGCCCATTACGAGATGACCGCAGTTGCGGCACTCCCACATTGTCATTTCTGCTTTCTCAAACACCTTCTGCATCTCTACGTTGGAAAGAAGCTTGCGATATCTCTCCTCGTGAGACTTCTCGATAGCGGCAACAGCTCTGAACTGGAATGCAAGAGCCTTAAAGCCCTCCTCCTCTGCCTCTTTTGCAAAGGTGTCGTACATATCGGTCCACTCATAGTTTTCGCCCTCTGCAGCAGCAAGAAGGTTGCCGGCAGTGTCACTGAGTCCGCCAAGAGCCTTAAACCAAAGCTTAGCGTGCTCCTTTTCGTTATCAGCAGTCTGCTGGAAGATTGCAGCTATCTGCTCATAGCCTTCCTTCTTTGCAACAGATGCAAAGTATGTGTACTTGTTTCTCGCCTGAGATTCGCCTGCGAAAGCAGTCATAAGATTCTGTTCAGTTTTCGTTCCCTTAAGTTCCATTTTAATTTTCTCCTTTAAAATATATATTTTTATTTATTATTAAGTTTAACCTCGGATAGCCGTTCTATTCACACACAGCAAATTTACACCTTGCGCAGCGTCCCCGAACCTTTACTTCAAAAGAATCAACGTTGGAACCGACAGATTCCAAAAGGATAGCCTCTATTCCCGGCAAATCCACGTCCGAGACACCGCCGCAAACTGTGCACACAAGATGACCGTGAGGTATAAACGAGTTGTCATACCTATCAGGACCGCCGTCACCGCTTATCTTGCGAATGACCTGTTCCTCTTCAAGCGCATGAAGATTGTTGTACACCGTTGCCCGAGATATAGACGGCATTTTTGCTTTTGCAAGCTGAAATAACTCTTCGGCTGTGTGATGGCACTTATCCGAGCGTAATAACTCAAGTATTATTGCTCTTTGTCTTGTCATCATAACCTCCGTATGAACGGCTCATTAATTCCGCTCACGAGTATATTATACACTGTATTTTTCGTTTGTCAATACTTTTTTAGAATTATTTTAACATTTTTAGAATCATTCTAAATAATAAGTACGTTTTATCGTACATTTCATATGATATAGTATACATGTAATCAAAAAGAAAGGTGAATAAAGCATGTATATAAAGTCAGAGCTTGAAATAATAAACACAAAAACAAACGCCGCCGAAGAAGGCTACCGTTGCATAGAAAATGCATGGCACTCTACCAAAGAGGTTCAGTCGAGAATTGAATCACTACTCGTGCTCGTTCGCGAGCTACGTACCGCCGAAGAAAACACAAAAAACTCTCGGGCAAACTGAAGCCCGGGAGTTTATAAATCAATGTATATCAAGAATTTTAAGCGTATATATGAACATTCCTTTGGCAAATTCTTCGCATTCGTCATCCGGTACCGAACCGTGATCAATATATATCAAAACTAAAGCATGCACAAGCCTAGGGAAATTATTACTTAACCATGTATTTTCAAAAATCATGTCCTGAATTTTCTGTCTTGTGCGGATTTTTTTATAGTTTTTTTCTTTTCTCTCAAATCGCGGTTTTGAAGACTTAGCCTCCACCGAATTCAAAAGAACATCAATTAATTTCTGATAATCACAATAAGTAAACACCGAAAGATAAGTATAAAAAGTATCCAATGTCTCTTTTATTGTTTGGTTTGAAAATTCTTTTTTATTAGAGATGCTTCCAATATAACCTTCCAAAAGCTCGGCGTACATTCTAAGGTTTTTAACGTAAATTTTCAATGTAAGAAGCTGTCCCAAAGTATCGTCATCAAGAATATAAAGGCCGTTCGCCGTAATATTTTCAAGCTCGGCAAGCTGTCTGTCAACAGCCTGTAAAGAGGAGATTGCATCACTTGACTCAAAATATACGTCATTCTCTATTTCCAAAGAACAACATTTCAAAATATCCAGTATATTATCAGCATTTTGAGCATAAGATCTCGTGTTTTTCGCATTTTTAATAAAGATTCTAATATCATTGTATTGCCGAAGTCTCAGCTCCATTACCTGAGCCTTCACAGCATTTATATTTTTTCTTCTGTCAAGGACAACCGTAGTAAAACCAGCAACCAAAACCGATGCTGCTATTGTACACACAATTTCAGCTATACTTCCCTTAATGAAACCGGGGAGTGCTGATGTGAGTTGCGTCGTATGATACTTTAATAAAACATACATATCCATGATTTACACCTCAACATCATGCGGCAACTGTACTGTTAAGTCGTTTGGAACAAACACTTGATCCAAATCACTTTTATCAAAACCTGTTTTATCCGCGGTAATTTCCTTAAGAAGATTCAGTATACCGTATTCGTTAACGCCAAGATATGTACTCGCAAGCTTCAAAAGAAAAAATTCTGTTATCTTAGCGTCGTTTTTAAAAGGCGGATTCTTGCAGAATTTAGGACGATAAAGTTCAGAAACAAGTGCCTTTTCAAAATCAGCCTGCATAACGACCAAATCGAAATCAATAATCATTCCAAGCTTTGGGTAAAATTCCGCAACAATTTCTTTCGCTTTATTTTCATCTATAACATCTCCGTTTGGAAGCGTCAATGTCTGAAGATAAAAATAGTAAGTATTTATCCGTGTAAAATAACAGTAAACGTATATAAATTTTTTGTATGTTTTCGGACTGGTCAGATAAAGCTTTTCTTCATAGAAAGAAACCATATTCTTGAAAATGTTAAAAAACTTATCATAGCTTTCCATGTATGGAGGATACTCCACGGCAGGGCGATCGCGTAACATCAATATCCCGTTTTTTTGAATAGCGTTTCTGATTTCAAAATCAGGGTCCATAATAACTTTACGCTCTTCCATTCGAGCCATCGAATCAAGAATTCCAAGATAAGCATCCGTACGGGCTTTGAGCAGTTTGCCTTCTTCGTTATTCAACGCTTCTTGCTTTGCAAGCAGATATGTTGTGATATATCCCACGGTAACTGCAACCAATATAGTAGATATAAAAGCACTTATTCCCTGCCACACGCTTTCGCTCATACCAAGAAATTTTTCTGTTTGTTCAAGTGTGTTAAAAATCGCTGTAAGTATTTGCATATAAATAAATTAGTTTTTTTGATAAAATTCGTGATACCACTCTGCGAATTTGCGAAGTCCGACGCGAAGCGGAGTTGCCGGCTTAAAGCCAAAATCTCGCTCAAGAGCTAACGTATCGGCATAGGTTATCGGAACGTCGCCCGCCTGCATAGGAACAAGCTTTTTATGAGCCTCAAAGTCATAATCCGCACCAAGAACCTGCGCTCTGACAAGCTCCTCGCCGAGAATCTCAACAAAATCGAGCAAATTCTCGGGACTGTTATTTCCTATATTATAAACTCTGTACGGGGGGAGAGGAAGTCCGTCCTCGCCGTTTATCTTTTCGGGCGCGGCTTGCATTATCCTCTTAACGCCCTCAACTATATCGTCAACAAAAGTAAAATCGCGCTTGCAGTTACCGTAATTAAATATCTCTATCGTCTCACCCTTAAGAAGCTTGTTAGTGAATCCGAAATATGCCATATCCGGTCTTCCGGCAGGTCCGTAAACGGTAAAGAATCTGAGTCCCGTTGACGGGATATTATATAGCTTTGAATAAGCGTGAGCCATAAGCTCATTAGACTTCTTTGTCGCCGCGTAAAGCGACACGGGGTTATCCACTTTATCATCGGTAGAATACGGGATTTTTTTATTTGAGCCGTAAACAGACGAGCTTGACGCGTACACAAGATGCTCTACGGGATAGTGTCGGCACGCCTCGAGAATATTGTAAAATCCAATAATATTGGCTTCGATATAAACGTCGGGATTGGTTATAGAGTAGCGAACTCCCGCCTGCGCGGCAAGATTCACAACAATCGATGGAGCGTTTTCGGAAAACAGCTTTTCTATCATAGCCTTATCCGCTATATTTCCCTTAACAAAGGTCCACTTAGCCGCCGGGATTTCCCCCGCAAGCTTTTCAATCTCAGAAAGACGGTAGTCCTTTATTGCCGGGTCATAATAGTCATTGAGATTATCTATGCCTATTATATTGATATTTCCGACCGAGCGCATAAGCTCCATAACGAGATTAGAGCCGATAAATCCGGCAGCGCCGGTAACAAGTACCGTCTTTCCGTCAAGTTTCACGTTAGGTGTCAGCATATGCCCTTATACTCCTTCTTTACCTGCTCATAGCTTTCAAGATTTCCAATATCATAGCGCTTGCCGGGCATCTGCATTGCGTGAACCGACGTCTTATGGCAAAGCCACGCGATATAGCTTCCGGGAGCGTCTGTTCCGCAACCCGAAGCAATTCCCTCTTTCACAAGGCGCGCGTCGGCAGCCGTGTAAAAATAAAAGGGAGGACAGCACCAATTGGTGGCAGGCTCGGGTGACTTTTCGGTCATCTCAAGCACGAGATCATTTTCATCTATCGTTACGACACCGCTCTTTAAAAGCCTCTTAGTTTCGGGCTCGTAGTAACGCATAATACAAGACGTGCCCTTTTCCTTCGCGTATTTTATAAACTCGGTAAGGCTGAAATCAAGCACGTTATCACCCGCGATAACGAGCATATCGTCGTCAAGCGAGAGCTTATCTATCGCGTACTGAATATCGCAAACAGCACCTAGACGCGTCTCGTTTGTACTCGTTCCGTCATCTACGACGGTTATTTTTTGCGACTTTCCCTTTGCCCAAGCATCAAAATGGTGAGCAAACTTGTGGTTTGAAATAACAACGTATTCGTCGATAACACCAAGCGTATCTATATCATCAATAAGCCAGTCAAGTATCGTCTTTCCGTTCACGTCAAGAAGCGGCTTCGGAAAATTCTCTGTCAATGGATAAAGCCGTGTCGCATATCCCGCAGC
>JAZSGJ010000073.1:0-5200 GCA_045532675.1 Eubacteriales bacterium
TATTTTGATAGCTTAAAACAGTTTGATAAATTAATCAGGAGATTAAAACCGAATCTTTTCGGTTAGAGTCTCCTGTTTTGTTTTAATAATGAAAGCAAAATATGGCAATATGTGTTGAAAAACGCAAAATAATCTGTTATAATAATCTTATAAAGATTTTGAGGTGTCATATGACAATAGTTTTATCTTCGATAGCTTTGGCTTATATGCTTTCTGTTATAATCTTCCAAATAGTTAGGTTCTGCAGAGCGGACAGACAGAAAAAATACGAACAGTTGAAAAACTTTAAAAAGGGTACTTTCGGTCTTGTATATTTGGGTGTAATTCCTCTGTATCTTGCCGGCAATATTTTTATTGGACTAAACTGGTTCCGTGCGTTATTTGATTCGTTTACCGGCGCCTTGTCTCTTATGTTGCTTTCGTTTAGTTGGGACACTGTTAATCCCCTTGCGAATGTCAGTTTCTTTTATAAAATATCTGT
The DNA here is from genome assembly GCA_045532675.1 of Eubacteriales bacterium. Taxonomy (GTDB): domain Bacteria; phylum Bacillota; class Clostridia; order Oscillospirales; family CAG-272; genus UBA1740. The sequence continues at coordinate 482 of JAZSGJ010000073.1, forward strand.
GTACATATGCTTTACAGTTGCGATTTGCAATGCAACGATGTTTGCCTTTTCTCTCCTTGCACGTAGAATTCGTAACAGAGTTTTATTAAAAAAAGAGGGAAAATGGAATAAAGCGCTTTGCATTATTATAGGCGATAATGAGCGCAACCGTGCTATTATAAATTCGCTTGACCGTAAAGAATACGACCTTTTGCTCCTTGCCGATGAGAGCGATGAAATAAAAAAGCTTACCTTTATTCACGATTTCGCTACCGTACCTTTTTCCGATACCGAAAATACGCTTTCCGTGATGCGTAAATATGCTACGCATACGGATAAAAGAATGGTACGTGTGATTGTAAATACAGAAAACGAAGAAAACAACTTCCTCATTGCTACGGCGATAGCGGAATATACGAAGGAACTTGGTCTTGATCATTTTTCTCTTGAAAGCCAGCATGGTTTTTGCGCGTACGTGTTCGGTTCGGATTCAAGTGAATCTTCATTCGTGACTTTGTCCGAAAAAACGCACGGTTGCATTCGATGCGTAAACCGCTATAAGATGATTGCTATGGATTTCGTTGAGAAGCATCCTATCACAGAGCTTCTCAAAGACGGTGACGTTGACAAAACAAATGCGACTGTAAATGAAAACATTACGCTTAATTTTATTATGATTGGATTCGGAAAGGTCAGCCGTCAGCTTTTGCGAGTTCATTCGATGGACAGCCAGCTTCTGTCTATGAAGAACGGAAAACCTATACCCAAAACCGTTAACTACCACATTTACGATATAAAGGAAACGGAAAAGGATAGAAATCTTAACCATAATTTGCTTCGGTATGCTTCGTGGTATCGAGAAAAGCCGCGCGGAAAGGAATACCCAATACCGCAAAACGTTTTTGCAATCGGATATAAACATATGGATGTAGGTGATATCAAGTTCTATGAATCACTGAGGTCTGATCTGACAAACGTGTATGGTCCGCTTGATAAGGATAAAAATGAGTCTGCAACAATAGAGCAGCTTGAAGCTTTAAGAAACAGTATCGTTATTTCCTGCGGCGCGGACCTTGTTAATATAGATTTTGCAGAGAAGCTTTATGAAAAGCTTAGAGAATGGAAGCTTAATGACAGAACTCAGATATACGTCCGGGTGCGCGATGAAGAAATCAGGAAAAAGGTGGTTGACTCTCAGTATCCTAACGGTGAAATAATTGCATTTGGCTCTGACTGTGAGAACGCATCTTCTGCGCATGCCATATTCTCAGAGGGAATAGAGGCAATGGCAAAAAAACAGCATTACAATTATACTAAAGCTGATAATCCGGAAAAGAGTGATGCTGAGATACACCGTATTGCTGTGGAAACATGGTATGGTCGATGGAATCAGGTTCAGAGAGATTCTAATATATATGCATGTTTGTCAGCCCGTATGAAGCTTCAGCTTCTCGGTTATGATGCGGTATCGTTATCCGACAAACGCCCTGATGAATCTGAAAAATTCCAATCAGATTATTTTGGTGAAAAGAAATCCTCGGAATGTATTGGACAATTCTATTCGAGGGAAGAGTTGGCTGATTATACCGTGTGCCGTCATATGATAACCCGACTTGAACATATGAGATGGAATGCTTATCATATTGCTTGCGGATACGTTCCGGCTGAGCCGAGCGAATATCTGAATATGACAAAACAGGAGCTTCACTCGGTGCGTAAGCACGCCAATATCGTAGAATTTGATGAGCTTATTAATCAGCGCGAGCTGCTGAGTCAGCATCTGGGTTGCACCGTAGAGGATGCCGACGTTATAAAATACGATTATAAACTCACCGACTATCTGCCCGAGCTGCTTGATACGTGCGGTATGAAAATAGTAAAAAACAGTAAAGAAAGGAAATAAAAATGGATCTTATTTCTAATTCTCTGTACGACGTCAGAGCGCAATACGGTCACTTAATTCTCGTGTGCCTTGGCTCTGATGAGCAAAAATGCATAGAACTCCAGCATGAACTCAGCCGCGCCGGTTACGCATATCTGTTTTTCCCTATATCCGAAGACACTCTTTCAAAGCGCGATTACATTTCCGATATAACAAGGGCGCTTGATACGTGCTCCTGCCTTGTTCCCATTATAACCGACGGACTTTTTGCTGAGGATTATCAGGTGTACCGTAATGTTTTCTGGTTCGTTGCCGGATATATGCACACAAAACATTCAGGCGCAATAGTTCCTTTCCTTTGTGAAGGTGACGGACGAGAGCTTTCGTATACCCCTCTTAAAAATGCAAATCTTGCTACTTCGGAAACCGAGATAGTCAGAACTCTCGAAAACAAGTTTTCAAACAGCTTGATGAAAAGTCATTATTACGATAATTATCTTCTGAATTTTTATGCATACAAACGTATTCTTTACCGTCGCGTAACTTTTAAATGCAGAATATACGAGGATGCCTTTCGACGCATTGCGCAAACGATGGAATACGAGTGGGGAAGCGGCTCTGACGCAAAGCTTGACCGTTTTCTCGGAGCAAATCTAATGTCTGCCTATAAGGTGCTCAGCTTTGGTTGCGATAATGCGCTTGAGCCTCAGTTTGAGCCATACAAGGACGAGATTTATCCCAGCGAAAACGGACTTTCATCGTCTATAATATGTAATAGCTCGTATAGCGTGCTTGACGATGATGACCGCGCCGCAACCGGTATTCATGCGGAAATTGACGTTGAAGCAGTTGTTCCGGTTCATAAGCTTTTCGGCGTGTATTTTAAGTGTTATTTCAGCCTTCGCCAGTCGGATTATTTCTGGATGCTCCCCATGCTTTTTTCGCGTGATATCGGAAAATTAGATTTTGCGGTTCCTCCGACGGATGATGAGATTGAGGATCCTGCGTATTGGCGTTCGATTTATCCCGAGAATACTCACGTTGATTTTCGACGCGCACGTTTGTATCTGAGCCTTGGTCTTGAGCGGCTCAATACGGAAAAATCAATAATTCTGACACCAGAGGTGGGTGTTGGAAAAACTGCGGATTATATCTTCCCGCAATAAGGAGGTAGTTGTGATATGTTAAGTCAAAAGCCTATTCTTGAAGGTGATTTTACCTTTACAGTCCGTCCTCTCGAAGAGGTGGAGAAGAAATATTACGGTATTTTTATATCTCATTCGAGTAAGGATAACGAAAAATATCTTGAGCCTCTTCTGTCAGAAATGCGTGCGGAAAACCTGCATCCTCTTTGCGATCGCGATATACTCTCCGGCGGAGACGACTTTCAAAAGACGATTGAAAGTTATCTCGATTGCTATGCAGGAGTTATAATAATTACGAAGGACTCGCTTCAGTCTGCATGGGTCAATTACGAAATCGGAATATTTGCAGGGCAAGGGACGCGTGTGTTTCTTTATGACCCGGAGGATCTTCTTTCAAATCAGTATGAAATTCCCGGTGTTGCTAATATTTACGGTTCGCATATTGGAAGATATCTTCCTGCTTACAGAAAAACGAGCGATCTTATTGCCGCTCTTCAAGGCGTATCTCCTTATGCGGATATGTGTCTTGAAGAAAATGCATTTATAACAAAGCAGGATTTCATGGACCGCGTGAAAGATCACGTTGAAACGGTTATTGCACGTCTTGAGAGTCCTGCAATTGATAAGTATGCCGACCTTCTTGCTAAGTGCCGTTTAAATACTCTAGTAACGAATTTCGGAATGTTTTATCCCGATCACGGCGACGGTGAGCATTGCTATGCTCAGCGTTTTCGACCTCTTGCGAACGGCAACTGCGCGCTTTCCGGAAAACCGTGTGCTTTGGTTTCTCGCGGCAGCGTTACCGAAGAAAATAAGGAGTGTGTTGTTTTAAATTACGTTCTTCAAAACGGAAAGGTTATAAGAGCAGGTGAGCGTGACGTTCGCGGAGAAGTTTGCGAGGTAGGCGCGTTGACCTTCCACATGCCCCTGCATAAGATATACGGAACTGAATTTAAGTTTTTTATAGACGTTCCGGATGAGGCAACCGCAACCGAGCTTCTTGATATGTTCCATTCTATAGGAATTTATGCAAACATGTCTGATAACGTAGGTTCAAAACGCCTTTACGTTTCTATGCCCGAGCGCCGCGCGCAGGGAATGTTTCGTCTTGATCACGAGTTTAATAATAATTTCCTTTGCCCCAAAGCCGGTAAGTCGAGCTTGGTTTAAATAGTATACTTTGAAAAAAATCCCCCTTAATGCAGACTCGAAGCTAATTTAGTCATCTGCATTAAGGGGGATTTTTATGTATATCACTCATAGAGAATCATTTCGATCTTTTTTTATCCGAACGGTTGGTTATAAAAGACATTCTTTGAATAAAAGCGGCGTCGATTCTTGGCTTTTGTCTTTTTGCTTTACGGATTCGTTTGTGTATTCTATCAAGCTGTTCAGGAGTCATTTTGCTTTCGGGCGATGGTCTGCCGCGCCTATCCTTCAGCGCTTCGTAGCCTCCCTGCTCGTATTTTCTGACCCAACTGTATATTTGATTGTAGGATACGTCGAAAACCATACACGTGAGCAAATAATTTTTGCCCTTTTTGAGGCAATAGTAAACTATTTTCTTTCTCTCTTTAAAAGTTGTTCTTCTTCCGTCTTTCATATAACTCCGTGTTTAATTTTAATATGTTTATTGATGTATCATCGGTTACGTGTTTATATATTATAGCATAAAAAAACGTTTTTGTATATGTTTTTATATAAAATATAAAT
>JAZSGJ010000092.1:0-12222 GCA_045532675.1 Eubacteriales bacterium
AAACAAAAGATTACATAAAAGATTCGGCTATAACACTTTTAATTATGACCGTTTCATTTGGAATATGCATGTTGCTTCAAAACGTATTGGACATTTCGGAGCATATCACTACTATGCTTGTTTTTGCAGTATTTATAATATCACTTTTAACAAACGGATTTATTTATGGAATTATCTCAACACTGACTAGCGTTATCGCTATCAATTACGCATTCACTTATCCTTATTTTAATGTAGATTTCTCCGTTCCGGAAAGCATATTTTCTGCAATAGTAATGCTTGTTATCTCTTTTTTAACAAGTACAATTATTACGAAACTTAAGAACTGGCAAACATTAAAGGCAGAGAGTGAGAAAGAACGAATGCGTGCAAATCTGCTTCGTGCAGTTTCTCACGATTTACGCACACCGCTTACAACGATATACGGAGCAAGCTCATCAATTATAGAAAACTATGAAAAGCTTAACGATACACAAAAAAGGCAGATGGTGACAGGAATAAAAGAAGACTCCGAATGGCTGATAAGCATGGTTGAAAATCTCCTCTCAGTTACCCGTATAGACAGCGGAAAGGTAAAACTTATTAAAACGCCTACAGCGCTTGAGGAGCTTATCGATTCGGTTATTTTAAAATTCAAAAAACGCTATCTAAATCACAGCGTAGAACTTAATCTACCGGATGAATTTATACTTATTCCTATGGATGCTATATTAATTGAGCAAGTTATAATTAATATTCTTGAAAATGCAGTTCATCACGCAAAAGGGTTAACAAAAACCACTCTGCTCGTATTTAAAAGGGGAAATAAAGTAATTTTCGAAATTTCCGATGACGGTTGTGGAATTGACAAAGATAAACTCGATACAATTTTTTCCGGATATAACGACAAGTTCGATGACACATACGATACTCAAAAGCGCAACGCAGGTATAGGACTTTCTGTTTGTTCTACAATCATTAAAGCACATGGGGGTAGCATTACAGCAGAAAATGCAAAATGCGGCGGTGCAATATTTAGATTTTCACTTTCCACCGAGGAGACTATTCAAAATGAATAATAACAAATATAAAATACTTTTTGTAGAAGATGAAACAAATATAAAGACATTTGTTTCTGCTCTTCTTGAAGCGAACGAGTACCAGGTTATATCGGCAGAAAATTACGCTATGGCAAAAACGCTGTACTCATCATATATTCCAGATCTCGTAATACTTGACCTCGGGTTACCAGATAAAGACGGTAGCAAGCTTTTGCAAGAAATAAGAACAAATGACCTAACACCTATAATTATTCTTTCTGCAAGAAGTGAAGAGAGCGAAAAGGTAAAGCTTCTTGACATGGGAGCAAACGATTACATAACAAAACCGTTTGGCTCTGATGAACTGCTTGCACGCGTGAGAACTGCGCTCAGAAATAACAGATACAGTTCTGTCAATGGGAGACTTCCGGGAAAAAAATTTTCAATAGATGATCTTGTAATTGATTATGATGCAAGACAAATATTTATTAACAACAACGAAATCAAATTAACACAAACGGAATATAACATAGTGGCATTTCTTTCGGGACATTGTGGAAAAATGATGACTTACGCATCAATAATCAAAGCTGTATGGCGCGAACACCCCGATGATGCGAGCATAAAAAAATTGCAGGTTAACATGGCAAATATTCGAAAAAAATTCGGTGCACATCCGGGTGAAATAAATTATATTGCAAATGAACTCGGTATCGGATATCGAATGAAAGGTTAGACAAACGGCTTTGAATTATGTGTTCATGGTTTGTTTACTATTTGTTCACACGCTCTTTGCTACATCTTAGCCAAATTTATGTTAATATATTATGGTAAATATTTTTATTACTTACTTGTTTTTAGGTGACATTTGAGTAAATTTATCAACGGAAGAAGGAAATAAAATGAAAGAATTGTTAGATTTATTTAATCCAATCCTTGAGTTTGGAAAAGACGGCAACTGGAAAATGCTGATTATGTGGCTGATAGGCGGAATACTGATCTATTTGGCAATTAAAAAAGAAATGGAGCCTACGCTACTGCTACCGATAGGATTTGGAGCAATTCTGATGAATTTCCCGGGTTCCGGAATTGCTGAGCCGCTTGAGACGTTATATAATGCAGGTATCGCAAACGAGCTGTTCCCTTTAATTTTATTTATAGGCATCGGTGCTATGATTGACTTCGGTCCTCTGCTTAATAATCCCAAGCTTATGATATTCGGAGCTGCGGCTCAATTTGGTATATTCTTTACGTTATGTACGGCAGCAATGTTCTTCCCGGAGGACGTTGCGGCATCTATATCAATTATAGGAGCGGCAGACGGTCCTACATCAATAGTTGTAGCAAACACTCTCCTTGGCGGCGGTGAAAACTCAAAATATATTGGAGCAATTGCCGTAGCAGCATATTCGTATATGGCATTAGTTCCTATTATTCAGCCTCCGGTAATCAAGCTTCTGACTACCGAAAGCGAACGTAAAATCCGCATGAAATACGAAAGAAAGAACGTTTCTAAGAAAACGAAAATACTTTTTCCTATCATTATTTCTATTGTAACGTGTATATTTGTTCCCGCGGCGGCATCTCTTATTGGATTCCTTATGTTCGGAAATCTTATCAGAGAATGCGGAGTGCTTGATTCCCTTTCCGAAACTGCGCAAAAAGTTCTTGCAAATCTCATAACTATCTTCCTCGGAATAACAATCGCATTCCAGATGAGCGCAGATAAATTTCTTAACCTTTCTACGCTTCTTATCCTCGAACTCGGTTTGATAGCATTCATTATAGATACTGCAGGCGGAGTTCTCTTTGCTAAGCTCTTTAACGTTATACTCAAACTGCTGAAAAAAGATCCCATCAACCCGATGATAGGTGCCGCAGGTATCTCTGCTTTCCCGATGTCAGGCAGAATAGTTCACAAAATGGGACTTGAAGCAGACAATCAGAACTTCCTTTTAATGCACGCGATAGGCGTTAACGTATCCGGACAGATTGCTTCTGTTATTGCGGGCTCGTTAGTTCTCGGTTTCTTTATATAAGGAGGATTTACACTATGTTTGAACCAATTCAGTTTGTAAATTATCTTAAATACATGGGCGTAGGAATGCTTGGTGTCTTTATTATCGTTGGAATAATAATGACTGCCACCTATGCAATAGGCAAATTACCTACCAAAAATGACGATGAAGAATAAATAGTTTTTATGGGCTGTCTCAAGTGCAAAAATTTGAGACACCCCGTGTTCTCTCATTTTCGCTTTTTGGCGCATTTGAGTCTTTTTAATTTTCGGACTTTTTCGGTTTTACCAAATGTGACGCCATTTTCTTTACCGCCGTCTGTCAAGAGTCGGTATAGGAGCCGGAATTACTGCTATTATCCAAAGCTTATCAGCTACGTCGGTTATAGTTATCGGTCTTGAACGGATTGGTGACCATGCAGAAAACTTCTACAAAATAGGCGAAAAAATGCTTGAAAAATATAGAGTTTTCAGAAAAAGCAAGAAGCGATATTAAAGCAATGCGCGATAGCATAATTAAAATACTGAACATCGCAAAGGATGCTTTTGAAAATCTTAACAAAGAAAAACTTCCCGAGCTGATAGTACTCGAAAACGAAGTAGACAGAATAAAAAAAGAACTCACAAGAAATCATTTTTCACGCCTTGCGGAAGGCAACTGCGCTATGGAAGTAAGTCCGTATTATTCTTCCGCTATATCGGGACTTGAGCGTGTCGCAGATCATCTTGTTAACATAGGATACAGTATAATAAATCGTATAGGTTCAGAAAAAGAAAGCTAAAGAAAGTTAAGGTAATTTTAAATGTATATTGCATTGGCACTTTTTGCCCTCACATACGTTTTAATGCTTGTATTTAGTAAATACAGACCGTATATTGCAATAGCTTCCGGTTTTATATTTGTTGTTTCGGGAATGCTTCCCGTAAAAAATATTTTTGGAACTATTGATTTCAACGTTCTTCTTATGATTGCGGGTACGATGGGTATCGTTGCTCTGTTTATTGAAAGCCGGATGCCTGAACTTTTAGCCGATTCAATTATGGAAAAAGTACCGAACGTAAAATGGGCAGCAGTTGCCATGGCTATGTTTGCCGGCATAATATCCGCATTCGTTGATAACGTTGCAACCGTTCTTATGATTGCTCCCGTGGCTCTTGAAATATGCAAAAAATTAGATACTAACCCAGTTCCGTTTATTGTAGCGATTGCGGTTTCATCCAACTTACAAGGTGCCGCAACACTTGTTGGAGATACTACCGCGATTATGCTTGGATCTGCGCTTAATATGAGCTTTACCGACTTCTTCTGGTACAAGGGTAAACCCAGTATGTTCTTTGCCGTTGAGCTTGGCGCAATACTTTCCGCAATTATTTTACTATTCCTATTTCGCAAAGAAAAATCAGCGATTCCAAAATCCGAAACGCGCACCAAGGTAAACGATTACGTGCCTTCAATTTTATTAGTTAGTGCTATCGTTTTACTTATCGTCGCATCGTTTATTCCAAACAAACCAAGCATTACAAACGGACTTATCTGTTGCTCGCTGTTAATCGTTGGACTAATATATAATCTGATTAAGAAAAAGAAACTATCCGCTATAACGTCGCCGCTCAAAGCGATTGATTTTGAAACTATAGGTCTTCTTTTCGGACTGTTTATCATGATAGGCGGAATTACACAAATGGGAGTAATAGACGCTGTTGCCGGTCTTCTTGCCAAAGCAGGAGACGGTAAAGTTTTCCTTCTCTACACCGTTATAGTATGGGCATCTGTTTTAATTTCAGGTTTCATCGATAATATTCCCTACGTCGCTACAATGATTCCGGTTATCGCGGGAATCGCAACAACTCTTAATATCGATCCCACAGTATTTTATTTCGGACTGCTGTCCGGAGCTACACTTGGCGGAAACTGTACTCCGATAGGAGCATCTGCCAACATTACGGGAATCGGAATATTGAGAAAAGAGGGATATACCGTAAAAAATTCGGATTTCTTCAAAATCGGAATTCCTTTCACATTGGCAGCTATCATTCCGGCATATATTTACCTTTGGCTGATGTACGGAATTTAAAAATAAAAGCAAGGTCGATTTTTGACCTTGCTTTTATTTTTAAACCGCTGATAAAACGATTTCGACTTACATTAAATCTTCAAAATAGCCGTGATATTTAATATCAACGTTACTTTTTGGGAAAAGAAATTTATAAAGCTCCGTACAGTAATCGTCCGTCATAGAAGCCATGTAGTCAACTACTATCTGATTAGGCTCGGTTTCTATATACGGAGTTTTTGCGGCGTAATGATTCCCTGATACAAAATCAATATGATGCTTGAATACAGGAGACGATTTATCTCCCGATTTAAGATCAAAAAGAAGCTTTTCATAAAGATTCTGCATCATAGGTTTAACAGTTTCATCTAAAACCTTTTCAATTTGCTCGGTTTTATATATCTGCTCATAGTTAGCTTTTTTAGCAGCCTTCATTCCAAGATAATGCTCCTCGTCCATCATTATATACGGTTTTCCGTAACTATGCTCGATTATATTAACCTCAAGATTATTTATAATTTCGGCATTTATCGTTCCTATTCCGGCATCACCGAGAGAAAGGTCTGATTCCACAAACTTTGCCCTTGTTGCATCCTGTCTGTCTTTGCCGAGATAAGCAATTATGTCGCACACTCGAACAACACAGCCTTCAATTGTTGAAGGTATTATTTTTGCTATATTCTTTTCGTCAACGTAGCAGTCCTCAACCATCTTATCAAACGCGTTAAAATCAGGCATTACCGAAGGTCTGTACTCATGCATTTCGAATTCGCCGTTATGCGTTATAATGCCGTCGAGAGTATCAAGCGTTATATTAAGAGGAAAAATACCGTCAAGTACACGTACACTGTGAACGTTATGATTAAAGTATCTTCCCGTTTCGGCATGAAAAACCTCACTTATATATCGTTCTCCCGCGTGACCAAAGGGGGTATGCCCTATATCGTGTCCAAGTGCAATTGCTTCAATTAAATCGAGGTTCAAATTAAGCACTGCGCCTATCGAACGGGCGATTCGGGATACGAGCTGAACATGAAGCGCACGCCTTGTTATATCGTCATTTTTATAAAAAGAAAAAACCTGCGTTTTATCGGTATATCTGTTATAATAAGGACTGTGCATTATTTTATCCACATCACGCACGTATGCCGGACGCCATACCGATTCTTTATCATAGAGCGGATTTCTTCTTACAGCATCACTGCCTTTGGCGGCAAAATTCGGTCTTGTTCCCTTTTCAATATCCTCGCGTATTTGCTCGGTAATTTCGGGACTTAATTTTTCATAATTCGGCATCTTAACCTCCTATAACAGTATATTAAACAATAAAAGCAATTATGTAATAAAATTATATCATATATTTAAATTCAAGTCAATAGATTGAAAATAAAAAAGACTCGCCGGGTTATGCGAGTCTTAATAGCTTTATGCCATCTTATTAAACTTAAGTGTAAACTCAGACTTCTTGTGAGCTGCGTTGTTCTTATGAAGAATGCCATGAGCAACTGCCTGGTCAACCTTCTTAACAGCAAGTCTATAAAGTTCTGAAGCAGAAGCCTTATCGCCTGCCTCAACAGCAGCGTTGAACTTCTTAATTACAGTCTTAAGCTGGCTCTTGAGCATCTGGTTCTGGAGTGCTTTAGTCTGATTAACAAGTATACGCTTCTTTGCTGACTTAATATTAGCCATTATATCTCTCCTTTAAATTTATAAGGGGGTCCATGCTACACAGTCATCGTGGCTGAGAGGGTCCGTTGATTACCGTTTTACAACCTGACCGCCAAATTGCTTTACACACTCATCAATTGTATCACATTGTTTTATAAAAATCAAGAGGTTTTAAAAAAATAATTAAATTTTATTTAAATTTATATAAAGGTATTGACAAATATACTTTTTTTTGATATACTTGTAAAGTAATTTGCTTTACAGCATATTTTATTACTTCAAGTGAGGCATTTGTGTTTGAAAAAAATATGAGACTCGCCTATCTGCTTGATTTCTACGGTGATGCGCTTGACGAGCATACGAGAAATATCATGCAGGCATATTATGAAGATGACCTTTCACTTGCTGAAATTGCAAACGGAGAAAACATTTCTCGTCAGGGTGTGCGTCACATCATAAAAAAAGGCGAAGAGGAGCTTGAGTTTTTTGAAAACAAGCTTGGACTTGCAGAGCATGCAAAAAATCTTCAGGCAGCAACCGAAAAGCTCAAACAAATAAAAGATTTTCTAAAAAAAGAAAACAGCGAATATTTCGAGGATCAGATAAATACGATCTCCAATGTAATAACAACAATACTCAATAAAGGAATCTAATATGTTCCAAAGTCTTACAGAAAAACTCTCGAACGCCTTTAAAAAGTTCAGAAATCGCGGAAAATTAACAGAAGCAGACGTTAAAGAATGTATGCGTGAGGTTAAACTCGCATTACTCGAGGCTGACGTTAATTTCAAGGTAGTTAAGGACTTTACAAAAGCCGTTACAGAAAGAGCCGTCGGAGCTGAGGTGCTTGAAAGCCTTCTTCCTGACCAGCAGATAATTAAAATAGTTAACGAAGAGCTTATAAAGCTTATGGGCTCGGAATCGGAAAAAATCAATATAAGTCCCAAACCGCCTACAGTAATTATTATGACGGGTCTTCAAGGCGCGGGTAAAACAACCCATTCCGGAAAAATCGCAGGAATGTATAAGCAAAAAGGAAAAAAGCCTTTGCTTGTTGCCTGTGACGTATATCGCCCGGCCGCAATAGACCAGTTAAAAATAGTAGGAGAAACCCTTGGAATAGAGGTTTTCTCAATGGGCTCAAAAATTTCGCCTGTTGAAATAGCAAAGGCAGGCGTTGAATATGCAAAGAAAAACGGTTTTGATATGGTATTTATTGATACCGCAGGCCGTTTGCATATTGACGAAGAGCTTATGGGCGAGCTTGTGAAAATAAAGGAAAGCACTAATCCTGCTGAAATACTTCTCGTTGTCGATGCAATGACGGGTCAAGACGCTGTTAACGTTGCAAAAACGTTTAACGAAATGCTTGATATAACCGGTGTTGTTCTTACAAAAATGGATGGTGATACGCGAGGCGGCGCAGCGCTTTCCGTTAAATACATTACTGAAAAACCTATCAAATTTATCGGTACGGGCGAAAAACTTGACGCAATTGAACTTTTCCACCCCGACAGAATGGCATCAAGAATTCTTGGAATGGGCGACGTATTAACGCTTATCGAAAAAGCTGAGGCAGCGTTTGATGAAAAGAATGCAAAAGAAATGGAGAAGAAATTCAGAGAGCAGACCTTTACTCTTGAGGATTTCCTTGTCCAGATGTATCAAATAAAAAAAATGGGTAACATCAATCATCTTATCTCCATGATTCCAGGAGTTAAAGCCGGAGCATTAAAGAATGCAGACATTGATGAAAAGCATATGGCAAGAATTGAAGCTATCATCCTCTCAATGACGAAGGATGAACGTATTCGCCCCGAACTTATAAACGGTTCAAGAAGAAAACGAATCGCAAACGGTTCCGGAACGTCTGTTGAAGATGTAAACAAGCTCCTTCGCCAATTCGAGCAAATGAAAAAAACGATGAAGCAATTTTCAAACATGGGTAAGCGCCGCAATTTTGCAGGTATGAAGCTTCCCTTTTAATCAAATATAATTAAAATTATAATTATAAAATATATTTACCAATTTTGGAGGACAAAAAATGGCAGTTAAAATCAGACTTAAGAGACTTGGTGCTAAGAAGGCTCCCTTCTACCGCGTTGTAGTAGCAGACGAAAGGTCTCCCCGCGACGGTAAGTTTATCGAGGAAATCGGTTACTACAATCCCCTCACCGATCCCGCTGATATCAAAATCAACGCAGAGAAGGCTACAAAGTGGCTTAACAACGGAGCTCAGCCCACCGAGACTGTAAGAACTCTTCTTAAAAAAACTGAAATCATAAAGTAATTTGTCATAAAATCGGAAGGAAGTTTTCTTTTAAGAAAACTAGTGGCGCAAAATGGAACTGAAGCAAATACTTACAGACATCGCGCGTGCAATCGTTGATACTCCCGATGCCGTAAGCGTTGAAGAAACCGTAAACGGCGATGATGTCGAGCTTGTTCTTACCGTAGCTGAGGACGATACCGGAATGGTAATCGGACGCCACGGCAAGATAGCAAAGGCAATCAGGCAAATAATGAAAGCCGCAGCGAACACGTGCGGAAAGCACGTAACTGTTGAAATCAAATGATTTGTTATCCTCGGGTACCTATGCCCGAGGATAAATTTTTATATAAAACACACAAACATAACAGATTCAATTTGTCAATTAAGCTATATAAATACTGCAAACATAGATTCAAAAAAGGAAAAATTTGAAAAATGAAAAAATATATTATGTCCTTTGACCAAGGAACAACAAGTTCAAGGTGTATTTTGTTCGATACCAATGGTAATATCCAAAACATGGTACAACGTGAATTTCCACAGATTTTCCCAAACGAAGGTTGGGTTGAACACGACCCCATGACAATATGGTCAACGCAAATCGGTGCGGCTACAGAAGCAATTTTAAAGATAGGGGCAACATGGGAAGAAATCTACGGCATAGGTATCACGAATCAGAGAGAAACCACAATCTTATGGGACAGGAAAACAGGAGCCCCAGTATATAACGCAATTGTATGGCAATGCAGAAGAACTGCTGATTTCTGTGAAAATCTTGTAAATTGCGGATACAAAAATTTTATAAAAGAAAAGACTGGACTAATTCCAGATCCATACTTCTCCGCTTCAAAAATCAAATGGATTCTTGATAATGTAGATGGAGCAAGAGAAAAAGCCGAACGGGGCGAAATCTGTTTCGGAACTATTGATTCATGGTTGATCTGGAATCTGACGGGCGGAAAGGTACATTCCACCGATTATTCAAATGCATCCCGTACAATGCTTTTCAATATCAAGACTTTAAAATGGGATAAAGAGCTTTTAAAGTTATTCGATATTCCCGAATCTATATTGCCAAGCGTTGCCCCATCCTCTTCTTTATTCGGTTATACAGATTCACGGATTTTAGGTGCAGAAATTCCGATTGCAGGAGTCGCGGGAGATCAGCAGGCTGCGCTTTTCGGTCAATGTTGTTTTAATACCGGAGATTTAAAAAACACATACGGTACGGGTGCATTCCTGCTCATGAATACAGGTAATGAGCCTTACATAACAAACGACGGACTGCTTACTACTGTTGCGTGGGGACTCGGTGGAAACGTCACTTACGCACTCGAGGGTTCAGTTTTTACCTGCGGTGCTGCTATTCAATGGTTGAGAGACGGACTTAAAATTATCGAATCCGCACAAGACAGCGAATACTACGCATCAAAGGTATCCGACTCAGGTGGCATTATCGTTGTTCCCGCGTTCCAAGGGCTTGGAGCTCCTTTCTGGGATCCGTATTCAAGAGGAATTATAATCGGTATATCAAGAGCAACTACCAAAAACCACATAATAAGAGCAACACTTGAATCAATAGGCTATCAGACGGCAGACGTTGTGTCATTAATGGAAAAATCCACAGGCATAAAGGTTAAAGCATTAAAGGTTGACGGCGGAGCTAGCGCAAATAATCTGCTACTCGAATTTCAAGCTGATATTCTTGGCATATCTATAGAAAGACCTGAGTGCATTGAGACTACAGCCCTTGGCGCTGCTTACCTATGCGGTCTAAGCCTTGGGGTATATAAATCAACCGATGAAATTAAAATGTATAGAACAATTAATAAAACAGTAAGTCCTACAAAAAATGAAGAATGGCGAAATTCGCATATTGAAATATGGCACGATGCGGTTTCACGCTCTTTAGGTTGGAAAAAAAATTAAATTTTATGGGTAGCTTAATCTAGGAAAAGAGCTACCCTTTAAATTAAAAGAATTTATTATTTTACCCTTGACAAATAGAAAAAAAAGTGATACAATATTAATGTTCGCTGGTGTGGCTCAGTTGGTAGAGCAGTTGATTCGTAATCAACAGGTCACCGGTTCAAGTCCGGTCACCAGCTCCAATACATTAGAGAACCGCAAGGTTCTCTTTTTTTAAATCATTTTGAAGGTACTGATATGGATTTATGTAATCTTTCGATTATAAAAAACTTAATGAATGAAGCCGGCATCGTTTTTAGAAAAGATTACGGTCAGAATTTTTTGACAAACAGGCTTATCCCTGAGGATATCGCGGATATGTGCGCTGATACAAAAGAGCGCTTGATAATCGAGGTCGGACCGGGTATTGGATGCCTTACACAAGAATTAGCTTTGAGATATAAACGCGTTGTAGCAGTGGAAATAGATAAAGGCTTAATTCCTATTTTAAACAAAACTCTTGCAGAATATGACAACGTAACCGTAATTAACGACGATATCATGAAAATTGATATTAAAAAGATTGTTAAGGAATATGCCGATGGTATGCCCGTTTCTGTTTGCGCAAATCTTCCCTATTACATCACTACCCCGATTCTTATGCGACTTATAGAATCCAATGTTAAATTTTCAACGATAACTGTTATGGTGCAAAACGAGGTTGCTTCAAGACTTACAGCAACTCCCGGAAAAAGCGACTACGGAGCAATTACCGCAGTGCTTGGATATTACGGCACGGCGAAAAAGCTTTTCAAGGTCTCCGCCGGTTGCTTTATCCCTATGCCAAAGGTAGACAGTGCAGTTGTGCGTATAGACCTTTATGATGAAAAAAAATACAATCCAAAAAACGAAAAACTCTTCCGCGACTTGATAAAAGCGGCGTTCGAGATGAGGCGCAAAACGTTAATTAATGCAATCTCATCAAAACTGCCTCATATTAACAAGCAAAAAATCATAGATTCGCTACATTTATTAGGAATAGATGAATCCATTCGCGGTGAACGCCTCAGCACCGAGGAATTTGTTAACCTTTCTGATTTGCTTTCAGATTAAAATTAGGCTGTCTCAATAAGACAGCCTAAGAAAAGAAAAAGCGGATGTTCTTTACCGAAAGGTATTGAGCATCCGCTTGCTTTGTTGTATAATCAAATCGCCAAACCCAACCATACAGAAAGCAAGATAATTATACATTAATGAGAGACAGAAATCAAGTAGTTTTGCCAT
>JAZSGJ010000062.1:0-17694 GCA_045532675.1 Eubacteriales bacterium
TCGCCGAGGGGCAGGGAATACACCCTTTGTGATACGGGAGGTTTGGAAAATATTTTTTCAATAGCAAGCGCGTAGTAGTAAAGCTGGAGTGAGTGCTTTTCGGCGAGCGATTTCTGTGCGAGAGATTTATCGGCAAGCTCGGCTTTTGTAAGTCTGTCTGTTTTATAATCAATAAGGCTGATATTGCCGCCCGTGTCAATTATAATACAGTCTATAACGCCCTGCAGGAGTATTTTCCTATCTTTTAGTACCTGCTTTTTCTCCTCGTTTTGCGTGAAAAGTGAGGCGGGGAGCATAACGTTAAAGCGAAATTCGCGATAGAGCTTCGCCGCGTTTTGCATCTCGGAAAACAGCTCTGATTTTTCAAAAAGGGAAATCTCGTCAAGGCGCACTCTTTGGGAATTTTCCCGTGATATGAATCCGTCCTTGACAAGCCTCTCAAGCTCGTCTTTTGCGCCTTTGAGCTTTAGGTTTTCGATATCAAAGAACTGCAGGAAATTGTGCGTCGCTATACCGCGCCTTGCGCTTTCGCGGCTTCCTGTACCGCTGATAAACTCGGGAAGAATAGCGCTGCTTTTCTTCGGCTCGAAATTTGCTCTGTCAATTGAGAGCCGCGTATCCTCATCGGTACCGTCAAGAACGGTAGGGGAGATTTTTGATATTGACATTTTTTCGGGAAGTTCGGTAAGGTGCAAATCGGGGTATTTAAATGAGAATCGTTCGGTGAGGATTGTGTAAATATCTTCGCACGGTGCGGGTGAAGCTTCGGTTTCGGACTTGGTTTTTGCAATATCCGCTTTTTTTTCTTCCTCGGAGGCGGTCAGCGCATCTTCCCATATAACTTTGGCTTTCGTGTCGGAGAGGAAAAGTATATCTGTAAATGATTTCATTTCCTTAAGACTGTATGGCGAAATATACATTTTTCTAAGTTTTGCGGATTCAGTGAAGCTCTCTTTTTCTGCTGACGGTGAGCCTGTTATGAAAAGCCGTTCACGGGCTCTGGTCAAAGCAACGTAATATACGCGAAGCTCTTCCTCAAGGCTCTTTTCGGTATTATAGTCTATTATTGCATTGTAAACGGGACTTTCAACAAGCGCGATTCCACCGGGCGTTCTTGTACGGAAGGCTATTCCCATCTCGTCGGAGTAGGCAACCCTTGCTCTGCGGTCGTTTGCCGAAACCAATGAGGTTGACGCGTCTGCGAGAAAGACGATGGGGTATTCAAGTCCCTTTGATTTATGAACGGTGATTATAGTTACAGCGTCCTTGTACTCGCCCTCCTTTTTAGAGGTGAATTCAGCGCCGGAGGATATAACCGTGTTAACGTAACTTATAAAATTATAAAGTCCCTCAAAAGATGAAGCTTCAAATTTTCGCGCGTAATTATAAAGGAGCATAAGGTTTTCGCGACATCCGTTTCTTGCGGCTAAGGCAAGGATGCCCGTCTCGCTGTAGAGGCGGAGAATAAGCGCGTCAACCTTCATTCCCTCGGCAATGCTTCTGTAATGCTCAATTTCATTTATAAAATATTTGCCTTTTGCAAAGCTTGGATTCGCCTCGCAATAAAGCTTGACGGAATTCCACAGCGACGGAGCTTTAAAACATTTTCGCACAATATAAAGCTCGCTTGCCGTAAAATCAAACAGCGGGGAGAGCATAAGTCCAGCAAGGTATATATCGCGGCGCGGGTTGTCGATAGCATTAAGCAGACAAAGCACAAGCTGGATTTCTGAGTTAAAGAAAAAATTTGTGTTTTCGGGTAGCGCACAGTTTATTCCGACGGCCTTTAGAGCCTCGGCGTATTTTGCGCTTCTGCCCCCGTCCTTGCGGAGAATTATTGCTATATCCGACGGTGTTACGGGCTCCCCCGAATCAAGTTTTCCGTGCTTTAAAAGTTCCTTGATTTTCTCTGCAACCCACAAGGGCGGCAGGTCGGACGCCTTCTGTTCTTCCTCGGCTTCGTCAACCGAGTCCTTCGCGAAAAGATGTATTTCGGGAACGGTATATTCGGGTTCTCCCGCGGAGTGAATCTTTGCGTATTCAAGTCTGTCCTCGTCAACGTAACCGATGCTGTCCTTTGCGATACCAAACATGAGGTCGAAAATATCGTTAACGAAGTCAATAATTCCTCTGTCGCATCTGAAATTTTTTGACATAAATATAGATGCGGTATCCGAAATCGATTTACCAAGAGGCACAAACGTGTTTTTCATATCCGCGAAAATTTCGGGTCTTGCGCTTCTGAATCCGTATATTGATTGCTTGATGTCTCCAACCATAAATCTGTTGGAGTTTTTTGAAATAGCGCAAAAAATCTTATTCTGCAGAGCGTTGACGTCCTGATATTCGTCAATATAAACCGAGGTGAACTGTTCCTTTAAGGAGTGAGCAAGCTCGGTAAGACTCCCATCATTTGAATAAAGACTCATGTAGGTTAACTTTTCAATATCCGAGTATTCAAGAATCGCGCGGCGGCGCTTCTCTTCAAAATATACCTTGTCAAATCTGTCGATAAATCCTGCAAGAGTGCCTATCA
This sequence comes from Eubacteriales bacterium, assembly GCA_045532675.1. GTDB lineage: Bacteria > Bacillota > Clostridia > Oscillospirales > CAG-272 > UBA1740. The sequence goes on from JAZSGJ010000062.1 coordinate 2,537, forward strand.
GCTTTGAGAGCGTGTTAAGATGCTCGCGCTGCTGTTCTTCGGTATAAACGAAATATCTGTCGTGTATTTTCCTTACAAGAGCTTCCTTGAGGTTATCTCTTGCCGCTATGAGTTTCTTCTGCGCGTCGGTTTTATCGGTGACACGGGGCAGTGGTGTAAAGCTATGCTCAAGGGCAACTTTCATATCAGCGTAGCTTTTTGCTGAAAGAATATTATTTAACGCATCAAGGTCACAGTAAAGCGTGGTAAGATATTTTTCCTCACCTGCAGTGCCGTCCGAAAGCTCCTTTTCAATCTTGCGGTAAAGACCGATGTAATGAGCCGCCGCCGATTTAGCGCATTTTATCGCGTATCCGGCATATATATTCTCTTCGATCGGAAGGGCGGTACTGTCAGAGAGCATCTTGCTAAAGCGGAAATAAATATCCGTGCCCTCCTCAATGCTTTTTGTCCTATCGTAAAGAAGCTCAAATATCTCTTCAAGAGCCGAGTCGTTCTTTACAGCGGTAAGGCAGCTTGCAAGCTCTTCAAAATCCTCGGGGGAGGTTATTTCGCAAAGTTCGCCGTTATAAGCGGCGTCAATCAGCGCAGTCCAAACCGAGCTTGCGAGGATTTTCGCTTCTATCGGGTCGGCTATGCGGTAGAGTGGCGATATGCCTAATCTTTCTGCGTTGTTCTTTAAAATATCGTTGCAGAATGAGTCAATTGTGGATATTCTTGCCGATGGAAGCATATAGAGCTGGCGCTCGAGCCTCTTGTTTTCGGGCTCCTCAAGAAGCTTTTCTCTTATAGCCGCACCGATGCGGGAGCGAAGCTCTTCAACCGCTGCGTTTGTGAATGTCACGATCAGCATGCCGCTTATATCCTCAGGGTTATCGGTACTCGTGAGTCTGTGAATTATTCTCTCGGTCAGGGTCGCTGTTTTTCCCGAGCCTGCCGCGGCAGAGACGAGAAGGGTTTTGTTTTCGGTTTCAATAGCCGATTTTTGCTCGGCTGTAAATATTCTTTTAGCCATGCTGATCCCGCTCCTTCATTTTTTAAGTATCAAATTGCTTTATGGGCTTTATCGCTTTTCCCTCTTCAAATTCTCTTACTTCTCCAAGAGCGAAAAAGCCTTTTTCGTCGAATAATGTCACACGCTCGCCGACTTCAGCGCTAAATCTTATCTTCTTCAGGTATATTTCCACGCCGCATCTTGCAAGTCTTGCGTAAAACGGGTGGAGTGTTATGCTTCGTAAATCCTTGAATATCCGCTCTGTCGGAACTATTTTTGAATCTCGCTCAGCTTCGGTCATTTTCTCAAGCTCCCCAAGCGTGTATGCCTCGGAGATTGGAAAGCCCGAGGCTTCGGCGCGCATAAGCGTTTTCATAACGCCGCCTGTGCTGAGTTTTTTGCCTATATCGGAGCAAAGGGTGCGTATATAGGTTCCTTTTGAGCATTTTACGTCTATTTCATATTCGAGGTCTGTGAGTCTTTTTGCTTTTATCGAGTAAACGTTGATTTTTCTTGGCTTACGCTCTATTTCAACGCCACGTCTTGCAAGCTCGTAAAGCTTCTTTCCTTCAACCTTGAGGGCTGAGTACATCGGGGGCACCTGCTCGGACTCGCCGAGCATCGAATCAATCGCGGCGAGAACGTCCGCCTCATTCGGAATTTTATCGCATTCGGTAAGGATAGTTCCGGTTATATCCTCGGTGTCGGTGGTTATGCCGAGCATAAGGGTTGCCACGTAGTGCTTGTCCGAGGTGAGCATGTATTCGCTCGCTTTAACGGCTCTGCCGAGCAAAACAGGAAGAACACCCGTAGCCATAGGGTCGAGAGTTCCCGTGTGTCCCGCCTTTTCTGCGCCCATAAGCCGCTTTACCCGGTTAACGACGGAAAAGGAGGAAAGTCCCTCTTCCTTATTGATTATGACAATTCCGTTTTTCATAAGCGAATCACCCCTTAAAAACTTTATCTATTATATTTTATCACAAGAATATAAATATTTCAACATTATATAGACAAACGAAAAAATATATGATAAAATATAGTATATTTAACTTATGGAGGTTGTTATGAAAGCAGTTGTTACCGTAACAGGAAAGGATAAGGTTGGCATTATCGCTATGGCAAGTGCCGAGTGCGCAAAATACGGCGCCAACATTATAGATATAAGCCAGACTGTTTTAAATGAATATTTCGCGATGATAATGATGGTTTCCCTTGAGGGACTTACCGTTGATTTTTCCGAATTCGCGGATGCTATGTCAAAGGCGGGAGGAGCAAACGGAGTTGATATCCGTGTAATGCACGAGGATATTTTCAACACCATGCACAGAATATAAAATGCTTAATACAAGGGATATACTTGAAACTATAAAAATGATACGCGAGGAAAATCTCGATATAAGAACGGTCACGATGGGAATTTCCCTTTTTGACTGTATATCGGACGACCCGGCAAGGCTTGAAGAGAAGATATACGACAAGATAACTCGCTCTGCGAAAAATCTCGTTTCGGTATGCTGTGAGCTCGAGAGAACCTACGGAATACCGATTGTAAACAAAAGAATTTCGGTAACGCCCATTTCATATATAGGTGCGGGACTTTCACCATCGGGATTCGTAAGACTCGCGAAGGTTCTTGAAAAGGCGGCGCGCGAGCTTGGCGTAAACTTTATCGGCGGATATTCCGCGCACGTGCAGAAGGGGGAGATTCGCGGCGCGAGAAGTCTTATCGAATCTATACCCGAGGCGCTTACAGAGACGAGCCTTGTTTGTTCCTCCGTAAACGTTGCAACCACCAAGGCGGGAATCAATATGGATGCCGTTCGCGAGATGGGCGAGATAATCAAAAAGACCGCTTATCTCACACGGGATAACGATTCGATAGGCTGCGCAAAGCTCGTCGTTTTCGCAAATATTCCCGAAGACAATCCGTTTATGGCGGGCGCGGTGCACGGAATCGGTGAGCCGGACAGTGTTATAAACGTAGGCGTCAGCGGTCCCGGCGTTGTTGCTGCGGCAATAAAGGAAGCGGGGGCGTGTGATTTTTCGGCTCTTGCGGATACAATTAAAAAGATAGCATTTAAAATAACGAGAGTAGGTCAGCTTATAGCGGCTGAGGCTTCCTCAAGGCTCGGTGTGCCATACGGAATCGTCGACCTTTCTCTTGCGCCCACTCCCGCGGCAGGCGACTCGGTTGCCGAGATACTTGAGAATATGGGACTTGAGAGAACGGGAACGCACGGCACGACAGCGGCTCTTGCACTTCTTAACGATGCGGTTAAAAAAGGCGGCGTTATGGCTTCAAGCCACGTCGGCGGACTCTCGGGAGCATTCATTCCCGTATCAGAGGACAGAGGAATGATAGACGCAACCAAGGCGGGAACGCTTACTCTTGAAAAGCTTGAGGCCATGACGGCTGTTTGCTCGGTCGGTCTTGATATGATAGCTATACCCGGTGACACAGAAGCAACCACTATTTCGGGCATAATCGCCGACGAGATTTCAATAGGCGTTGTTAACAATAAGACTACCGCTGTCAGAGTTATACCCGTTTATGGTAAGGGAGTCGGTGAGGTAGCTGAATTCGGCGGACTTTTAGGCTACGCTCCCATAATGCCACTTAAGAAGGAATCCTGCGCCGACTTTATCAACCGCGGTGGAAGAATCCCTGCGCCGATACACTCTCTGCGTAACTGAAAAACTGTAATTATATAGAAAATATTTGCGGAATATGCAAAATACTTTTCGCAAATAACGATAAAAAGCATAAGTTTATGAGCCTATCTGCCATAATAGCGGACGGGCTCTTTTTTTATCCGTTAAACCCCCAATTTCCGTCATTTCTCTTGCGACATTTTTTTGCCCCTGCCGGTAATAGAATATAGTTAATTCAAACAGAAAGGGAAAATATATGGAAAACAAAAAAACTGAAGGCGTCGGATTTTTCGATAGCATTGGACTTATGATAAAAGGGGAGCTTGATAAAAGAAAGGGGGATTCAACGGCATTGCTCTTTGATGCTGTCGTTTTGATAATATCCTTTCTTTTTGCAAGATGCCATATAGTTTTCGGAGCGTATCCTTTGGGGATTGCCTTCGTCGGAGTCTTGCCGAGGGGAGTTTGGATTTCTCTTATAGGATGCGTTGCGGGCGCGCTTTCGCTCGGAAAGCTCGGAGTCATTCACGCGATTATATCTATAATAGTGGTCTTCTTGCGAGTGATAATATCAGGGGGAGAAAAGAGAGGAGAACGTGAGCTTTTTTCCGAACCGCTTATTTTAAGAATTTGCGCAGTATCAATAGGCGCGTTCGTTGGGGCGGCATACGAGGTGCTTCTCGGAGGCTTTCAATTTAAGTATGTGCTTTACGGAGTCATGCAGGTGCTTCTTTCGGCGGTATTTACATTCTGCTTCTCCGGAGTGCTTGACTGCGGTATAAGCTTCTCGGACTTTCTCTCAAGCAGAAAAAATATATTTAAGACAGCGAAAGGGGACAAGGAAAAATTCGGAATATATCTATTTCAGGGAACGTTTTTACTTTTCGTATTTCTTGTTTCACTTTCTTTAAAAAATTATAATATTCTCGGAATAAATCCTTCCTATATGTTCTCCGCCATGATAACTCTTATCGTGGCGCGGCGCTTCGGAGCTATCAGAGCGATGGCTGTAGGATTCGTTTCATCACTCGGTATATCAAGCGTCTTTTCGGTCTCCTTTGCACTTGTGGGGCTCGGAGCGGGTATTCTCTTCGGAGCGGGTATCCCGTATGCCGTTATAGGCGGGGGAGTGTTGCTTTCTTTGTGGAGCGGGTACGCAGGCGGAACACTTGGATTTCTCTCAACCTTTCCCGAATACGTGACAGGAGCGCTTCTGTCGTTTCCCATTTTACGAAAGCTTGTAGCCGAGCCTCAGCCGACGGAAAAAGGTGATAGCGGCGGCAAGGATGCAAAGGAAATGGTTGCCACTACGGCAATAGCCTACAGAAATTCGGCAAATTCCTATATCGGCGGACTTGCCGATGCGCTTTCGGATATAAGTGAGCCGCTAAGGAATTTCGGGACGGGAGAGGGAAGCGTGAGCTATGAGGAATATAAGGATATCGTCATAAGGTGCGCGTCTGAGTTTTGCCGTTCCTGCCATTTTTATCAGAACTGCGTCAGCGAAAATCCCGCACCGTGCGCAGAAAATATTGACATTATAGCAAATAAGCTATATAAAAAGGAGCGCCTTTTTGCTGACGATATAAGCATATCGCCAAAGTACTGTCACAATGCCGCAGAGCTTTTTGACAGTATAATGAGCGCCACGGGGCGCTTTGAAGCCGAGCGGTTTAAGGAAAAGAAAATGGAATCTCTTGCCGAGGAGTACGAGCTTCTCGGAAAGCTTATACGCGAGGTGCATAGCGGAAATGAAAAGGAAAGATGCATTGACACGCAGCTGAGCGAAAAGCTGACGGAGGCTTTCGTCGCATCGGGAATGAATAACGGAATAATAAGGGTTATCGGAGATAGGTGCAAGCACATAATCGGAGCGGGTGATGATAAGGACGGAAAAATTATAACCTCGCCCGAAGTGAGACGCGCTCTTGAAGATGCTGCGGGAGTACGTCTCGGCACGCCCGAGTATTACAGAAAAGGAGATATCGCGCTTCTTGAGGTGTCGGCAACCGCCGCGTACGCCGTGGAGTTTGCGACGGCAGGGAAATGCTCCGTCAGCGAAAATATATCGGGTGACACGGCAATCTCATTCGAGACGGGTGACGGACGTTTCTATTCTCTTATATCCGACGGTATGGGCAGCGGAGAAGTAGCGCATAAAACTTCGGTTTTCGCATCGGATTTTATATCAAGGCTTCTTAATTCATCATGCACGAAAAGCACGGCTTTTCATATACTGAACCAGATAATAAGAAATAAGGGAGAGGAATGCTCGGCAAGTATAGACCTTTTTGAATTTGACCTTATAAGCGGAGAGGGAGTGTTCTATAAATGCGGTGCGGCGGCATCCTATGTGAAGCGCGAGGGCTCTATTTTCCGTATTCGCTCCGAAACCTCGCCCCTCGGACTTATGAAAAACATTGATGCGGAGCGCATCCGTGTGGAAGTAAAATGCGGAGATTATATTATCATGCTCTCCGACGGTGTAAGCCAGTCAACCGAGGATTCAACCTGGCTTCTTGAATTTCTCAATAAACCCGCAAAGCCGGATATACGCGACTTTGCCGACTCTGTTTTGTCTGCGGCGATAGCAAATTCAAAAACGCGTGACGATATGACGGTTGCCGTTGCGAGAATAATTAAAATCCCCGACAGAAAATACGCTTAAAAAAGTATAGCCTAAGTATTCCGTTTACGTCTTGATTTATTTTTAATTATATGCTATACTTATTATAAAGATTTAAGACGGGGGCGGTTTATGGAAAAAATACTTAAACGCGTTTATTCCTCAAAAAAAATAAGCGCTGCGTTAAAGTTAATTTCAAACGCATCTGCATTGATATGCGTTGCGATTTTCATATCCGTGCTCACGGTTATATATCTTGAAAAGCCGATAGAGGCTCTGAAGGTGCTGGTTGCCGCTGCAATTCCATTTGTTCTCGTAAGCGTGGTACGCAAGCTCATTAACGCTCCGCGCCCGTATGAGCTTTATGATTTTTATGGGGTTAAACCAAAGGAAAAGGCAGGGCAGTCATTTCCCTCAAGGCACGTTTTCTCGGCGTTTATAATTGCCGTTTTGTCAAGCCTTGTATCCCCTTGGCTTTCAGCAGCTGCATTCGTTATGGGAGTATCCCTTGCGGTGTCACGCGTTCTTTTGGGAATGCATTTTATAAGAGATGTTGCGGCGGGAGCGCTTGTCGGAGCCGTGTGCGGCACGCTCGGCATTATTATACTTGTTTAAATCTGACGGAGGAATATTTATGAAAATTACATGGTTAACACAGGCGGGTCTTCTCTTTGAAAACGGAAATATCAAAATTATGGTTGACCCCTATTTTTCAGATTCGGTAGGAAAGCTTGACCCGAAGAAAGCGCGCAGGATCCCTGCCGAGCTTTCTTATCTTGACTGTGAGCCGGACGTCGTGCTTATAACGCATGACCATCTTGACCACCTTGATCCGGAAACGGTTGAGGCGCTGATTGCCAAGGCAAAAAAACCTATAACCTTTATTGCGCCGGGTAACGCATATATGAAGCTTGTAAAGTATGGCGGTAACCATAACTACGTCATGCTTAATCCCCATTCCGTATGGAGTGAGCGCGGTATTACCTTCTATGCGGTTCATGCGGAGCATTCCGATCGCACGGCTGCCGGCTTTATTCTTGACGACGGAGAAAAAACCTATTACGTAAGCGGTGATACCCTCTATAACTACGACGTTATAGATGAGGTGCTTGAACTTGTTGAGGATGGAGTTGACTACGCTTTTATTCCGATAAACGGAAAGGGCAATAATATGAATGCAAAGGACGCGGCGGACTTCGCCTATGAAATAGATGCCAAATGCGCTGTTCCAATTCATTGGGGACTTTTTGATAGCATCAACCCCGAAAGCTTTGATTACGATAACGCAAAAATATTAGAGCCTTTCAAACCCGTTGAATTTTAAAATAAAAAAGGCAGCTCAAGCAAAAAGAGCTGCCTTTTTGCGCTTGGGGAAATTTTTTTGTGTTGAAAAGTGCAATTGACAAAGCCGGAATTTAGTTGTATAATATGATATATCCGAGTTGAAGCCGAGCTTCAGAGAGCAGGGGAAGAGCAGTGTGAATCTGCCGCAACAGCCATTACCGTATTTAAGAGCAGCTACTTATAAGTCGGGTAACCTGCCGGATAAATAAAAAGTCTTGGGTAAAGGAGACAAACTTAAAATGAAAAAGGCAAACAGAATTTTATCCGCGCTTTTAGTTGTAGCTATTATGCTTATCGCGCTCGTATCCTGCGGCGGCGGTAACGTAGCGTCAACCGGAAACACAAAAATCGTAATTGAAAAAGCAGAGGGGGATTACACTGTTTACGACGTAGATCTCTCAAAGCTTGAAAATCACGATGAGGGAGCTATGTCGATTCTTGAATACGTAGCGTCTCTTGAGGGAAGCACCCTTTATTATAACATTCAGTGGGGCGGCGGATACGGCGCGTATATCACGTCAATAGATACGTTAAATCCAAATCCTATGAATCAGTATATTGCTATCTACACCACGGAGAAAGAAGATTTCGCAGTTCCTACCGAGTGGACGCCAACCGTCGCAACCGTAAAGTACGGTGAGACGACTCTCACGTATACCGGCGTCGGACTCAGCTCAATGCACGTAAAGGACGGCACCGTGATTCTTTTCCGTCTTGAAGGATTCTGATATATGAAAAACAAAGGACAGAATTCGTTAAGAATAAGTCCTGCGCAAAATATAGCGCTCGTCGGTATAATGGCTGCTACCGTCGAGTGCGCAAAGCTTGCGCTCGCGTTTCTTCCAAACGTTGAGGTTGTAACTCTGCTCCTCGCTCTTTACGGATACGTGTTCGGATTTCTCGGCTTTGCCGCCGCGATAGTTTTCGTATGCATTGAGCCGCTTATTTACGGCTTTAACACGTGGGTCGTGTCGTATTATCTATACTGGCCGTTTGTTTCGCTTGTGTTTATGTTCCTTGCAAGGTTAAGGGTAAAGAACAGATGGATTCTCACTCTTGCCGCGGTAATTCTCACTGCGTGGTTCGGAGTTTTAACAACGCTTGTGGATATAGGCCTTCTCTCTGGATTTTTTGATAATTTTGCTTATAGATTTGCGGTTTATTATGCACGGGGCGTGGTCTTCTACGCAGTGCAGATTGTGTGCAACGCAGTTTTGTTCCCGCTTCTTTTCCATTTTCTTAAAAATAAGCTTGAAAAGGTTAAAAAATAAAAACATGGGGCAGCTCGGTTTTCAAACTTGAGCTACCCCATGTTTTTAAAGAAGTTATTATGTTTTAAAATTAAGCGGTGAATATACCGTCGCATGAAGAAGCTTCTCAGTCATCTTTATCGGCGGGGAAGCTTTTGCGTTGCTTTTAATATGCTTTCTTAGGTAGTGTATGTGTGGTCATCTCCGTATCCATATCGGAAGCTTTAATTTAATCCAAGTTCCTTAAGAAATTCACCGATTCGCATCAACGCTTCCTTAATATGTTCGATTGAATAGCAGTATGAAGCTCTGACGAAGCCTTCGCCGCTTTCGCCGAATGCCGTTCCGGGCACTATGGCAACCTTTTTGGAATAGAGGAGCTTTTCGCAGAACTCGTCGCTCGTCATACCCGTAGACTTGATAGAAGGAAAGGCGTAAAATGCGCCCTTCGGCTCGCGGCAGGTGAGTCCAAGCTCGTTGAACCCCTTAACTATTATTTTGCGCCTTGAGTCGTATTCTTCCTTCATTCTTTCAACGTCGTCATCGCATGAGCGCAAAGCTTCTATTGCCGCGTACTGTGAGGTCGTGGGAGCGCACATTATTGCAAACTGATGGATTTTTGTTATTTGCTTAAGGATTTCCTTAGGTCCGCAGATATAGCCGAGGCGCCAGCCGGTCATAGAAAAGGTTTTCGAAAATCCGTTTATAAGCAGCGTTCTTTCAGCCATGTCGGGAATAGATGCTATCGATGTGTGCGTCACGCCGCCAAAGGTGAGCTTGGCGTATATTTCGTCTGAAATGACTATAATATTCCTGTCTCTTAAAACGTTTGCGATTGCTTCAAGGTCTGCCTTTTCCATTATCGCGCCGGTGGGGTTGCAGGGGTAGGGAAGCACAAGAGCTTTTGTGCGCTCTGTGATTTTTTCAATAAGCTCACCCGGGGTAAGCTTGAAGTCGTTTTCTGCTTTCGTGTTGATTATAACGGGAACACCCCCCGCAAGCTTCGTTATCGGCTCGTAGCAAACGTAGCTTGGCTCGGGAATAATTACCTCGTCACCGGGATTAACTATCGCGCGGATAGCCGCATCAATAGCTTCGCTGCCGCCGACGGTAACGAGAATTTCGGTTGCGGGCTCGTATTTTACGCTATATTTTCTTTCCACGTAGCGTGAAAGCTCGTCGCGGAAGGCTTCAAGTCCTCTGTTTGATGTGTATCTTGTCTGCCCGCGCTCAAGCGAGCGTATGCCTGCGCTGCGAATCTGCCAGGGTGTTCTGAAGTCCGGTTCGCCAACGCCAAGGGAGATAATGTCTTCCATTGTGTTTGCAATATCAAAAAACTTTCTGATGCCCGACGGCTTTATTCCAACGACGGTGTCGGAGAGAATTTTTGAATAATCTATCATAAGGATATTGCGCCCCTTCCGTCTTCCTTTTCGTTCGTGAGCTCAACTCCAAACTCCTTGTATCTGCGCATAATGAACTGAGTTGAGGTGGAGGTAACCGAATCTATAAGAGCAAGCTCCTTTGCCACGAAAAATGAAACCTCCTGAAACGTCTTGCCTGTAACGACAACCGTAAGGTCGCATGCGCCCGACATTAAGGAAACCGACTCAACCTCGGGATACTTGGCTATCCTCTCGGCAACCTCCTCAAAGCCAAGTCCTGCCTTTGGGGTAACCTTAAGCTCTATTATCGCGCTGACGGTACCCGTGTTAAGCTTTTCCCAGTTGATTACACCCTTGTACCCGCGGATTATTCCTGCCTTTTCCATTTCGGATATCTCGCGCTTTACTTCGTCCTCACTAAGATCTGTAACCATCGCTATGTCTTTTGCTTCCATTCTGGCATTCTTTTCAAGCAGTTTAAGAATTTTTACGTTCATTGTTTTGTTCCTTTCGGTTTTTGATGTATTTAGTTAGATTAAAAAACAAAATAAAAAAGTCCGTGCGCATATTCCCATGCCACGGACGAATATGTTATTCGTGATACCACCGTAATTCAAGCGCCTCTCGCAAAGCGCTCCTCAATAAGTCTCCATCAAGACTCCCACACTATAACGGATGCGTCCCGTCGGAAATTAGCTGCGCTGCGGGTTTTTCCGAGGCTCACGGACTGCTTCCTGCGTTAGCTCTTAGGATTCGCACCAACCATCCTATCTCTGAAAACAACCTCGCGCAGTACTCCTTCCGATCATAGCCGATGTAAGTATTATAAACGAAAAAAAACGATTTGTCAAGTAATTATTTTCTTGCAGGTAAAATTTAACAAATAAGATTGACAAATCGACATATTTATTGTATAATTTACAAAGACAGTGTATTTAATATATAATTTGGTGATTTTATGTACATAGTTGATATGCACTGCGACAGTCTTTCCGAGGTTTCGGAGGAACGCGGACTTATAAATTCATATAATTTTTCCGCGGAGTATCCCCACCTTCAGTTTGTCGCACATTTTTCTTCTGCCTCGCGTAAGACTCCCGAGCAGCGCCGTCGGGATTTAATCCGCGCGTTTGACGTCTATCTTTATGAGTGCGGGCGGCTTGGAATAAAAAGGATTCTCAATGGAAGGGACGTTTTTTCGGCGTATGAGCGCGGCGGCGTAGCTTCGCTTTTCTCCGTGGAAGGCGGCGGCGGTCTTTTTGCCGACTCGCCCGAGCTTACCTCTCTTGCGGGAGCGGGACTTTCGGTTCTCGGCATGGCGTGGGACACAAATGAGCTTGCGGCGGGAGCTTTTGACGAGGATGATGCCGGACTCACCGACGAGGGGCGGAAAATGGCTCTCAGGTGCTCTGAGCTTGGCGTAACGCTTGACGTATCCCATCTTTCCGATAGGTCATTCTATGAGCTGTTTGAATTGTCACCGATGCCGCATATTGCCACACATTCAAATTTCAGAAGCATCTGCCCGTCAAGGCGGAATTTGACTTTGAATATGGCTAAAATGATAGCAAGCCGCGGCGGTGTTATCGGAATCAACCTTTATCCACCCTTCCTCTCTGACAGGGGTGTGGTGAGACTTGATGACGTAATACGGCATATAGATTACGGCCTTGAGCATCTCGGCAAGGGATGCATTGGATTTGGCTTTGATATCGACGGAACGGAGGGGAAATATCCTTTTGATATAGATGCTCGAAAAAGCATACACGATCAGGTTATAAACAGACTTCTTTCGGAATATTCAACCGAAGTAGCCGAGAGGATTGCGGGCCTTAACGTAATAGAATTTTTAAAAAACAATTTGATGTAGGACTTGGAGAATTATTATGGTTCACGTGCTTTTTAACACCTTTGCCGGAGCGCACTACGGAGAGGCAAGGCTTGAAGAAAAAATGAAGGAGTTCTTTCCCGGAGAGAAAATACTGCTTTCCGACGCAATAGCCGTCGAAGATAAGCAAAGTTATATCTCTATGCTCGAGGCAGATGACAAGCTTGTTATAGTCGGTGGAGACGGAACTCTTAATCACTTCGTAAACGCTGTTGAGGATAAGGAATATCAGTTTCCCATTTACTGTTACGCGGCAGGAACCGGAAACGACTTTATAAACGACGTCACCGGTGTCGGCTCGGACAGACTCGTTATGATAAATGATTACATAAGAGAGCTTCCCGTAATTGAAGTTAATGGAAAGAGCTATAAGTTCATAAACGGTATCGGCTACGGAATCGACGGCTATTGCTGCGAGGAGGGTGACAAATACCGCGAAAAGACAGGAAAAGCTCCCAACTATACGAAAATAGCGCTTAAGGGTCTGTTCTACGATTTCAAAACGGTTAACGCTAAGATAACTATAGACGGAGTAACGAGAGAATACAAGAACGCTTGGATGGCTCCAACGATGAACGGAAGATATTTCGGCGGCGGTATGATGATTACTCCCTCGCAGGACAGGCTTAACGCCGAGAGAAACCTCTCAATTGTAGCTGTTCACTGCAAATCAAGACTTAAGCTTCTTACGATATTCCCGAAAATCTTTAAGGGGGAGCATGTGACTCATACCGATGTGTTTGAATCCTTTATCGGCAAAGACGTTCACGTTCAGTTTGATAAGCCGGTAGCGCTCCAGATAGACGGAGAAACGGTTGTCGGCGTTACGGAATATAATGCTTACAGCTATGCTCTTGTTAAAGAAAAAGCAACAGTCTAAGAAAAAGCTACATTATAAGGCGCGAGTATAAATTTTAATTAAATATAATACGAGGGCGGCCCGGGTTAAAAAACCGAGCTGCCCTCGTATTCGTTCTGAGGACAGTATCGGCTTGAAGATGTTTATCCGTCCCTGCGGAGTACTTCCGCGCACGTAACGTAAACAAGAAAATTAAAGTCAATAAAAAACTTGAATTTATATTAAGTTTATGATAAAATTAGAAGAGGAATATAAATTAAGAGGAAATATGAATATAAAAGGTATAAATTTAAAATACGGAGTAATGCTTGCTCCTATGGCAGGATTTACCGACAGGGCGATGCGACTCGTATGCCACATGCACGGCGCTGAATACTCGGTTACCGAAATGGTGAGCGCAAAAGCAGTATGCTTCGGTGATAAAAAAACTCATGCGCTTGCGCGTATAAAAAAGGATGAGGGACCGTGCGCAGTGCAGATATTCGGTTCGGAGCCGGATATCATGGCTCACGCCGCAGAGGTGCTTTCGAGCGGTGAGGACGGCGGTGTTCCGCCAAGTGCAATAGATATAAACATGGGCTGTCCGGTTCATAAGGTCTACTCCAACGGTGAGGGCTCGGCTCTTATGAAAAATCCTGATTTGATATATAAAATTGTGGAGCGTGTATCGAAATCCATAGACGTTCCGTGCACTGTAAAGATGCGCGCGGGAATTGATGAAAATTCTAAGAATGCGGTTGAATGTGCTCTTGCGGCAGAGGCGGCCGGAGCAGCGGCAGTTACCGTACATGGCAGAACCCGTGTTGAAATGTATTCTGGTCAAGTTGATGAGGAAATAATAAAAAATGTAAAGTCTAGTTTACATATACCCGTTATTGCAAACGGAGACATAACGAGCGGTGAGGAAGCTTTGCGCATTCTTTCTTATACCGGCGCCGACGGAATCATGGTTGGACGCGGGGCAATAGGCAATCCCTTTGTGTTTTCTGAAATTATTTGTGCACTTTCGGGCGGAAATTATACCTTTCCGACTCTTGAAGAGCGAGTTGAGTCGGCGCTCCTTCAGCTGTCGGTTGCCATAATCGAAAAAGGGGAGATCATAGCTGTAAGAGAATCGAGAAAGCAGGCGGCTATGTATATAAAGGCGTTCAGGGGTGCGGCAGGTATTAGAGCTGAGATAAACCGAGCTGAAACTTATGAGGACGTTAAGAGGGCACTTTATACGGCTCTTGAAAAGAAGGATGAAGAAATATGAAAATTGTACTTGCATCTAAATCTCCGAGAAGGCGGGAGCTGCTCGGAAAGCTCGTTTCTGATTTTGAAATTATAACGAGAGAGACTGACGAAACTCTGCCGAAGGGCGTTCATCCCTCGGTAGGTGTGGAGATTCTTGCGATAAGAAAAGGGGAGTCTGTTGCGCGTGAGCTTGACGCGAACGCTTTGGTTGTATCGTCGGATACCCTTGTTGAGCTTGACGGTATACCCCTCGGCAAACCGATTGATGAGGGGGACGCCGTGCGTATGCTCTCAGAGCTTTCGGGAAGGACGCATCACGTCCATACCGGTGTTGCTATTCATTACAAGAAAAAGGTTTTCAGCGGAGTTGACAGCGCGGCGGTGACCTTCCGTGAAATTTCCAAAGAAGAAATTTCAGAATACATTACGGGCGGAGAGCCTATGGACAAAGCGGGCGCTTACGCTATTCAGGGCGGCGGTGCGAAATTTGTGGAAAAATATGAGGGCGAGTTCGACGCGATAGTCGGACTCGGTCTTAAGCTCACTAAAAAACTGATCGATATGGCGGTGAAAGATGACTAAACGGGAAAAGAAGGAAAGACTCGCGCTTATCCTTGAAAAGCTCAAAGAGATTTATCCGTCTGCCGAGTGCGCTCTTGAATACGGCGGTGACCCTTGGAAGCTGTTAGTTATGGGCAGACTTTCGGCGCAATGCACGGATGCCAGAGTTAACGAGGTTTCGATAGATTTGTTTTCAAGATTTCCTACGGCACGCGATATGGCAGAGGGTGATATAACCGAAATCGAAGAGATAGTCAAGCCCTGCGGCCTTTTCAGAATGAAAGCGGCAAATATCAAGGACTCATCGAGGCTTCTCGTCGAAAAATACGGCGGCGAGCTGCCGGATACGATGGAGGAGCTTCT
>JAZSGJ010000075.1:0-25577 GCA_045532675.1 Eubacteriales bacterium
TCTCCTGCAAGATAAGACTTTACGGCTGCTATCTTTAATTCCGAACTGTATTTCTTGTTTTTACGCATAAAAAAAACCCCTTAGTGTAGTCTTGAAAACTTTTTGTTTTTTCAAGTGTCTACTCTAAGGGGATTATATCAAAATCGGTGATATTGCTTTTTGTTACTTATAACAAAACTCTTTTCTAATTATTATAATCTTCTTTGCTGACTAGCGTTATTCCCTCCGTCTGCGTTTCCTTGTAGAAATCGGAATCAGATATAATATAAAAGTAGCCGTAAGGGTCATTTTTAACCTTTATATATCGCGGCGGACGGATTGGATTATAGTTTTTGTAATCCTCCGCTCCGTTATCGTCTATCATAGGGGTGTTAAGAACTGTGTCAAGATGAAGATTAGGTTCTTTAAGCACCGAACGCTTCTCGTCTATAATCCTTATCTTTTCTCCCTCTCCTCTACCGACAAGATGAAAATTATCTATTATAAGATCGGGAACGCAGCATTTATGTCCGTAAACAAAATTCCCATAAGAATGATACATAAAGTAAAATTCCTTATCAACAGGAGTGGCCCGTACGTTCTTTACACTGATTTCATCCTCCCATGTTGAGCCGTAATCACCGCGAAGATAAATAAAGGCGTTATTCGTTATCCCCTCGTCGACGGCATACCAGTCAACATTATCGATTTCGAATTTTCCTTTACCCGTAAGAGCTATAAAATTTATTTCGGAATTAATAATCTTTCCGTTCATGAGACCGCGATGCGCATCAAATCGCGAAAGCCTGCAATTTATATACTCCATATTTTTGCAGAAATTCGTTCCGCCGATTCCCCAACAGTATCTGGTTCCCGTGAGAGGTGAAATAGACATGCTGTATACCTCACGCCCCTGCTCGTCCTTCATTCTGAAGTTAGATTGAATACAGTTTATAAGACGGATTATATTCACCTCGTTTGCGGTGAAGTCATATGTACCGGAAACCTTATAGTATCTTCTTCCGGTAAGAACACAGCCGTCCATAACGATCTCGTTTGCTCTGTACGCAGCAAAGAAGCCGTGATAATGAGCACCGAGTATGCCGTTTGCCTGCTGCTCCGTCGTTATCTCACCCTCTACGTAATGCTTGATGTTTTTAAGCGTTGTATATGAGCGGTTTATGCAGAGACCGCGCGCAACATATCTGTTCTTTTTAATATTTCCGTCAGCATCCGTATATCTGCCGGGGCCGTGGCTCGCCCGTGTTGTGAAGATTCCGCCCTCAACGGTTATGGGAGCGATATCACATCTTATAACCTCTATCTTAGTTACCGTATAGTAATTAAAGATAAACGGTGTCGATGAATCGACATTACCCTCTCCGTCAACTAATATCGCCTCGTGCATTGCCGGTCCGAGCGACTGCGAACTTTTTTTGAACGATGAGCCCGAGCGTCCGTAGACGTGCTTGTTTTCATCGTAAATAAAAAGCAGTGCGGAATATCCAAGCTTGATATCAAGCTTTTTGGTTCCCTCTCCTATTCCGCTAAGTCGGGATAGAATTTCTCTGTCAACTATTACCGCTTCGGGATAATCGGATTCTACGATAAATACGTGCTTTGACGAAATACCCGTTCCATCCGTAGAACAATAATTTGTATCGTCTATTATAAAATGAGTATCCGACCAGTCGGTTGGCGTTTTTATGCTGACCCACGTAACCTCTCCGTCTATGCGTGTGTCCGAAATATAATATGTCTTACTCGGGTCGGTTTTTACGAAAAAACCATTTTCGTTAGCATAGGCATGTGCGGCTCTTATAGCAGCAAAGTCGTTGGTCACACCGTCGCCGACTGCGCCAAACTCCTCGTATGTTATGTATTTCTTATCACTCATACCAAAATATTCCTTTAATTTTAAATGTTTAACTTATTATATCACATTTGTTGCATATATTCGAAACTTATTTAAAAATAATTATACTTTCTGACGGTATACACGCCGAAAAGATGGTCGCCGAATATTTCTCCGTCCTCACCAACCGATATGTATGTATCTGTTACCCTTAGCGGTAGCGCCGATAAGAGCAAAGCTTCCGACCGAGCCGTTTGAGAATTTTACAAGTATATCACAGCTGTCAACGAAAAGAATACCGTCCTCGCGGATTTTTGTCTGTTCGCCGTTTACCGATGCTGACACCTCTCCGCGTGTGACAATAGGAAATTCAAGACTGTCATGAAAATGAGCGGTGAGAGATAACACTCACCGTTTTTTCGGACAGAGCGGTGCGCAAGAAGAAAATGGTATCTTTCATCCGCTTCCTTTTCATAAAACACTGCATGCACCGCTCCCCCTAAAATCTACTTTCTTTTTTTGTCGGGAATAACAAGCATTCCCATAAATATTATAAATAAAGACGCAAGGATTACAGCTATAGAGCCAACCCATATAAGATGATACTCGGTGAATAGCGGACGCACCATAAGAATTGTACCGAAGGTTATAAGGAATATTGCAACAGCAAGATCAGCGACGGTATAACGGCGCTCCTCGCGAGTATGACGGTAAAGATATCCTTTTATGTTTATAATGACGCCTCTAATCCAAAGAGCCATACCGAGTATAACACAGGGACCGCCAACGTTTATTACCTTAAATTCGTTAAGAAGGCATCCAAGCGCAACAAGAGAGAAAACAACTATTTCAACAACAACGAGTATTCTGATTATCTCCCGTCTTTCTACGGCGAATTGCTTTACAAGGAATAACACTATATAAAGAAGAATAGCCGCGAACATAATAAAGCTGACCGCCGCGCGCCCCCAACTCTTCCAAAATACAGACGTCCCATCCCATACGGGAAGCAGAAACACGCCGAGCGTTAGTCCGAGCGCACCAAATATAAAATAAAGCCAAAAGAAGGATGTTTTTCTGAAAAAAAAGGATTTAACCATATTTTTAATTCCTTTCACTTATAAATCTATTAAAGGTATTTCTTAACTATCGCACGCATCTCATCAAGGCACTTTTCCATATCCGAAACAAGCTTGAACTGATTGCGGGCGCGGTCAAGGTTATGCTCGGAGCGGTGAATTTTAAAATAGGTATCGCCCGCAAGATAGTCTGTCAAAAATCTTATTCCGCACTCAAAGGTCATCATGATTGCTCCTATAGGAAGAAGCTCCATTTCACAGTCGGTAAGACCGCCTTTTGTTCCCTCGATAAAACCCTTTACGTAAAGTTCGTAAAGCGAGATATCAAAATTAACCTTTGAAAGATCCTTTTCGTCCTCAAGCGCTGTCGTTGCGCCGAAGCGAATAGAGTCGCCGAAATCGTTTACCGAGTACCCGGGCATTATCGTGTCAAGGTCAACTATGCAAAGAGGCTTGCCCGTAACGTCGTCAAAAAGTATGTTGTTAAGCTTTGTGTCGTTATGAGTAACTCTCAAAGGAAGTTTTCCTTCCTTGTGAGCACGCTCAAGCGTTTCGGCAAATTCCTCACGCGCAAGAACAAAGTCAATTTCATCCTTAACTTCCTTTGCTCTTCCGCACACATCAGCGGCAAGTGCCTCCTTGAAAAGTCTTATTCTGTCTTGAGTGTTATGGAAATCAACTATAGTTTCATAAAGTGTGTCAGCCGGATAGTCGCGCAGAAGATACTGGAAATTACCGAAAGCTACAGCACTTTCGTAAAACTGCTCGGGGCGCTCAACCTTATCGTAGCTAAGGCTGTCGTCAACGAAAACGAGCAAACGCCAATATTCGCCCTCGGGTGAAAGATAGAAATCCTCTCCGTCAACCGTTTTGATTACGTTAAGTGTTTCACGCATCGGGTCGCCACCGTTTTTTCCTATTATCTTACTGAGATAGGAAGTGACGCCGACGTAGTTTTTCATAAGCTCATCGGGCTTTTTAAACACGTTGTGATTTATGCGCTGAAGAACGTATTTCTTAACGCCTGAATCTGTCTTTGAAGTTATAAGTCTCGTGTCGTTTATATGACCCGAGCCGTAAGGGATTGCGCTGTCAAAAATTCCCTCAGTGCGGAATTTTTCGAATAAAATCTGTTCCTCGGTTGCCATTTCATTGCCTTTCGTCAAAATTAGTCTTTTGACGTCTGAGTAATGCTGCACCGATTATGCCGGCATCGTTTCTGAACTCTGCCGCAATAATCTTGTTCTTGATCCCTCAATGCCGAAGGATGAGTGATATACCTTATCGCGAAGAGGAGCCAAAAGTACCTCGTCCTCGCGCGAGATTCCTCCTCCGATACATACAACGTCGGGTTGGAAAATATTGGTTGTGTTAGAAACTCCGTGAGCAAAGCTTGCGACAAACCGCCGCAATGTCCTTTGTTATCTCCTCACATGAACGGGGCGCGTTTGTTTTTACGCTCATTTTTTCTTGATTTCAAGGTTTACGAGTCCAACCGCCATATTATATTGGTTCCTCCAAGGTCAACACCTATGCAATACTTAGATTTCGTCATTTTTGTTCCCTCCTATTATACTATATCATTTTAAATATTTCAAGTATATTAAAAAATGTCATAAAATATATTTCCACTTAATTTAATTATAAAATATTGTATTGACAGACGCAATGAAAAATAGTATAATATTTTTGTATTATCGAACTTTTTTATATCAATTTTACAAAAACGGAGATTTTTTGAATAAAATGAAGGAACAGGAAATAATATCGGTCCTTTACGAGCTTTACAAGATAACGGGATTTCGCATGTCGATTCACGACGTAAATTTTGTTGAAATCGCGTCATATCCGCCAGAGAAGTTTCCAATATGCGCGAGAATTCATAAGACGCCGGGAGAATACGAAAAGTGCAGAACCGGAGACAAGGCGGCGTTTTGCCGTGTTAACGAAACGAAGGACACATTTATATACAAATGCCGTTTCGGGCTCACCGAGGCTGTCAGCCCTCTTTATAACTTCGGCATTCTGACCGGCTATCTTATGATGGGTCAGATATGCGACAGCAAAACAGAGCCGGAAAAATTAAAAAAAGCTCTCTCCGCTCTTTCATCATTTGACGCGGAGGCTCTTACTCTTGTTGACAACATGCGTACGGTTCCCGAGGATATGATAAAATCATACGTTAAGATAATGACTATTTGCGCGCAGTATCTCACCCTCTCAAACGCCATGCCGGGAACAAAGCCCACGATAGCCGAAGCTGCGCAGAAATATATAAATGAAAACATAAACAAAAAAATCACCATAAAATCAATCTGCGAAGAAGTGGGCTGCTCAAAAACCACTCTTATAGCCTCGTTCAAAAAGGAGTTCGGTATCACAGTGAACGCGGCAATTACGAACGTAAAGCTTGAGGAAGCAAAAAAGCTCCTTACCGCCGGGAAGCTAAGCATAAACGAGGTTGCGCAGGCAACGGGATTTTTAGACCAATCGTATTTTTCAAAGGTGTTTCTCGCAGAATGCGGAGTTTCACCGAGCGAATATAAAAGGGAGTGTCGTAAATGAAGCTGATACACACCTCGGATATACACCTTGACTCTCCTATGACATCAAAACTTTCTCCGCGGCAGTCAAGAGAGAGAAAGCGCGAGCTGACCGAGAGCTTTCGAAGAATGACCGAAGAGGCTGCAAGACTCGGTGCCGTAGGAATAATAATTGCAGGCGATCTTTTCGATAACGAGCGGGTGAGCGTAAGAACGCTTGACGCTGTTATGGGAATCATTGAAAATGCCATGGGAATTACTTTCTTTTATCTTCCCGGAAATCATGAACGAAACAGACTTACCGAGTCAGGTGTGAAAATCCCCGAAAACCTTATTGTTTTCGGAAACGAATGGACGAGCTACCGTTTCGGTGACATCACCGTTTCGGGTTGCACAGAAATAAACGCAGGAATCTTCTCTTCCCTGAAGCTTGACCCGAACAGAATAAATATAGCAGTACTTCACGGTGAGCTTGCCGACCGCACTCAGGCACCTGACAAAATAGGCATAAAGGAACTTGAGAATACTTCCATTGATTACCTCGCTCTCGGTCACTACCACAGCTACTCCGAAACCAAGTTCGGAATCCGCGGCCGCGCTGTTTATTCGGGAACTCCCGAGGGACGCGGCTTTGACGAGACGGGAGACAAGGGATACGTTGTAATCGACACAGATTCGGATGCCGTTACCTGCAGGTTTGTAAAAAGAGCCGCTCGCACGCTTCACGCAGTAAACGTTGACGTTGGCGGAACGGACAGAGAAATCGAGATTGAGAACAGAATAGCACATGCCGTGTCACAAATTCCGAGAAGAGATCTCGTTCGAGTTGTTCTCGTAGGCGAGCATGAGCCCGGCGTGAAAAGAGACACTGACGCGCTCACATTAAGGTTTGAGGACTCCTTTTTCCACTTTGAAATAAAAGACTCCTCCCGTATGAGAATATCAGGTGACAACTATAAAAACGATAGGTCATTAAAGGGCGAATTTATAAGACTCGTTCTTGCAAAGGACGAGCTTACCGAGAAGGAAAAGGAAGCAATAATTGAATGCGGCATCCGCGCCTTAGCGGGTGATTCGCTTTAAGAGAGGAGACTTACATGAAGCTTATAGACTGTTATATTGAAAACTTCGGAAAGCTCTCTGACTTCAGGCTCTCCTTTTCTGACGGACTCAACACGGTAAAAAAGGATAACGGGTACGGAAAAACCACCATTTCGGTATTTATCAAAGCAATGCTTTACGGTCTTGACGATACAAAAAGAGTGAAGCTTGAGGAAAACGACAGAAAGCATTATATGCCCTGGCAGGGCGGCAGATGCGGCGGCTCACTCACCTTCGCGGCAAACGGAAAAAAATACAGAATAGAGAGAACCTTTATGCCAAAGGCTGCAGACGATACCTTTACTCTCTACGACGTAAAGAGCGGAAAGGTTTGCGATGATTTTTCAAAAAACGTAGGTGAGGAGCTTTTCGGCATCGACGCTGACGGATTTGAGCGCACAGTTTTCCTTTCCGAATCCAATCTTTCGGGAAAGAACGAAAATAAAACCGTTTCCGCAAAATTATCAAACCTTGTCGGATGCGACGGTGATCTAAGCGTTATGGATGACGCGCTTATGCTTCTTGAAAAGGAGAGGAAACTTTACTATAAAAGAGGCGGCGGAGGAGAAATAGGTGATGTCAAGGCGAAAAGAATTGAAACCGAAAGGCGAATTTCCGACCTTGAAAGGCTTAACACAACGTACAAGGAAGAAGAAGAAAAGCTTAAGGCGATAATATCCGAACTTGACCTTGCATATACAGAAAAAAAGCGGATAGCAAACGAAGCACGCCGCGCCGATGAAGCACGCATTATGAGAACGTACGAAAAACAGTACGCCAATATGAAGACATCGGTTGAAAGCGACGAGCGAGCTCTCGCATCTTTAAAGCTTTTCTTTAAAAACGGACTTCCTTCACCCGATGAGATAGAACGCGCCAAGGAAATGCACAGAGAGGCAAGAAGAATTTATTCTCTCGGAGAAAGAGAAAATGACACCGAGCTTGGAACTCTTTCGGATTTCTTCAGATGCGGTGTGCCGGATTCGGAGTACAAGCGAGCCAAAGAAATAACCGAAGCTATCGCGGCAAAGGAAAAGGAAACCGAAATAATAGAACGCACATTTACCGACAGCGATATGTCAACGCAAACTAAAGGTGTGTCAACCGATACCGCAGACAGCTTTATAGAAAAGCTTTCTTCGCAAAAGCCTTCAAAAAAAGCAAAAAAAAGTTATCATGTAACCATTCCTTTAGGTATTACACTTACAGGTCTTGGAATTGCTTTGGGAGTTTTAATACCCTTGCTGTTTGTTTGTTCTGTCATCGGTCTGATTATATTCATCTCGGGCATCAAGAACAAAGCCGACGTCAAAAAATCGGCAGCGTTCAAAGAAATTTGCGACGGTGCGTGTGAATTTATCAAATCCGAGGGCTATTGCGAAACAAATGATATTAAAGAGCTCCTTGATATACTCTACGAAGTAAAAACCAAAATAAAGGCTGAAGAGACAAAAAGGCGCGAGTCTATGCAAAGCCGCGAAAAGCTTCAGACTCTCAGAGAAGAAATTATGTTGCTTACACGCGATGCGTGTGAATTTATTTCAAAATTCCCGAGAACAAACGCTCCTACCGTTACCGATTCGGTAGTAGAGATACTCAGACGCCGCGACGTATATCTTGCGCTTTCCGAGCGTGAGGGAGCCCTTATCAAAAGAAAGGAAGCTGAGCTTTTGCGCGCGGCAGAATACAAAAGCTACGCCGAGGAGTTTCTTTCACGCTTCCCCACCGTGACCGGCACGCCGTTTGAAGAAATAAATTCAAAGCTAGTAGAATACGCAACTATATCCCGCTCTGTCGACAGAATGAGGGCGAGTCTTGAAGATTTTAGAAAGGAACACGGAATTAACCCGAACGCCACCTACAATAAGGAAAGCGCCGAAAGCGATTTTTCATACGACCCGTCGGCAATAGAGGCAAAAATATCAGATCTTGAAAAGAAAAAGGCACTTGCCGAAAGGCAGTGCAAAATGATCTCCGACGAGCTTGACCTTGCTGACGAGCTTCATGCAGAGCGTGATTCTCTTATCGAGAAGGAAAAGATTTATACCGAAAGGCTTGATGTTATACTCAAAACAGAAAAATATCTAACCGAAGCAAAGGACAGCCTGACCTCAAAATATCTTTCAAAGACTAAAACGGCATTTGACAAATACATCGGAATTATAGCCAAGGAATCGGGTGAGGATTTTCATATGGACACCTCGTTCAATCTTAAGAAAAACGAAAGGGGAACGCTTCGCGGTGCTGAAGCCTACAGCCGCGGAACACGGGATATGTACGCCCTTGCAGCAAGATTTGCGCTTATTGATTCCCTCTACGAGAACGAATCTCCCTTTGTTATTCTTGACGACCCATTCGCTTACTTTGACGATGCAAAGCTCACACGGGCGGCATCAGCACTTACCTCTATCGCAAAGGAGCGGCAGATAATCTATCTTACCTGTTCGTCTGCGAGAAAAATATAAAAAAACACACTTCGAGCTTGTATTGCACCTTACCCGTGTCAATCCAAGCTCCTTTTTCATATGCTGAAAGTACGGGGAAACCCGGACTTTAAAGTACAGGAGAGATAAAAAATGGCAACCTTTTATAACCAGGCAACCCTTTCGTACAACGGACGTCTCACGAACTCCAACGTTACCGAAGGCGAGCTTCTTGAAGCTATAAGCATTAACAAAACGGTAATCTCTTCAGATTACGGGGCGGAAGGCGGCGTAGTTTACGCCATTAACATTCTTAACTCGGGAAATACTGCCGTAAACGGTCTTACCGTAGTTGACGACCTCGGAGCATACACTTTTGGTGGCGCTACCGTTTACCCGCTCGCTTACGTTGACGGAAGCGTTAGATATTTCGTCAACGGACAGCTTGAGACGGCACCGCAGGTTACGGCAGGTCCCCCTCTTACCTTTAGCGGCATCAGTATTCCCGCGGGAGCAAACGCGTCTATTCTTTATGAGACGGAAACTACTGAATTTGCACCTCTTGCCGAAGGCTCAGCAATCACGAATACCGCAACCGCAAGCGGTGCCGGAATAGAACCCGTTTCGGATTCGGCACAAATCACGGCGGCAAGCAGTACGCTCCTCTCTATCGCAAAAGCTATCTGCCCCGCGGTTGTTACCGATAACGGTGAGTTGACTTATACCTTCGTTATTCAAAATATGGGCAACACCGCGGCTGTGGCTACCGATGACGTTATCCTTGCCGATAACTTTAATCCCATTCTTTCGGATATATCAGTAACCTATAACGGTGCCGCATGGACGGAGGGCACTAATTACACCTATTCGGAAACAACGGGTGAATTCACTTCCCTTCCCGGTCAGATAACAGTACCTGCCGCAACCTATGCCGAGGATCCCGTAACAGGCGCTATAACCGTCACACCCGGCGTTACGGTAATCACGGTAACCGGCACTGTGTAATCCACGCACATCAACGCGGCAAAGCAATAAATCGGCATACACCGCGATTTATACTCAAAAATGAAATGTTTATCAAAATATATGTAAAAAAACAGTAAATAAAAGAGCTTTTTCTTGACAGTCCCCTTCGTTTGTTATATAATATTTTATATAATTATTCGCTTTTGCTCTCGGAGGATAAGACTGAGATTGAAAAATTTTTTAAGAAAAAATGCTAAATCGATATTTAAAATATTGTTGATGCTCTTGCTCTTTGCAGCAATCTCCGTCGGCGCTATGCTTATATTGCAGGCATGCGGAGTAATCTATCACGAAGACGGTATAAATCTTAATATCGACCTTTTCAACAAGTTTAAAACTTCATGGTACGGATGCATCATAATCATACTTCTGCAGGTGCTTATCACCTCGTTTCTTTGCTTTATCCCCGGAATTTCAATGGCGTTTATTGTGCTGATGCAGGTTCTTTTCTCAAACGTTTGGCAAACCTTTATTATTGCGTTTATCGGCGTTATGACCTCAAGCATTCTCATGTACGTGATCGGAAGGATGGGCGGATACAGAATTTGCAAAAAATTTCTTGGTGAAAAAGACTGTGAAAAAGCCTCAGAACTTCTTAACAACAAGGGCGCGGTATACTTTCCCCTTATGATGATGTTTCCGATATTTCCCGACGATGCTCTCGTTATGATAGCCGGAACGCTCAAGATGTCGCTGAAATGGTTTATACCTTCAATAGTTATCGGTAGAGGAATCGGAATCGCGACAATAATTTTCGGTCTTGGAAATATACCTTATGAAAAATTCACAACTCCGTGGCATTGGATAGGTTTTTTTCTGATTTGCGCGGTCTTAATTGCCCTTGTTCTTTTCCTCGCCTTTAAATTCAACAAATTTCTTGAGAAAAAAAGAACCTCCGCCAAGTCAGACGATGAAAAAACGGAAGTATAACCAATAATAAACGGAAGCTCATCAGCGCATGCTTGATAGGCTTCCGTTTATTTTATTGATTATTTTTAAGAAGGTCGCGAATCTGCTTGAGAAGCTCCTCTGTTGAGGGATTGGCCTCCCTCTCAAGTCTTGCCTTTTCCTCTGCGGCAGCCTTTGCGGCAGCTTCTTTCTGAGCCTTTTCCTCATAGTAATCGGCAACAGCGTCAGCATCTGTGAACTTAATTCCGCGCTTCTTCATTTCCTTGCGGTCTTCCTTGCTGGGTCTGCCGCTGCGAGCGTCAGCCTCAAGCTTCTTTCCGCTCTCACGAACCTTGTTGATTAACTTAACAATTGAGAAAAGAACGAATGCAACGAGGAAGAAGTTAATGATTGCATTGATAAATGAACCCCAATCTATGTAAATAGATTTCGTGAGGTCTATTGCACCATCTGCATCGTACGCTTTAACAAGATATGTATATACCTTATCAAGAGCGTCTCCGCCGAGAAGAAGCGCGAGAAGAGCGTTTATCAATGGCTTGAGCACAAAATTGCTGAGTCCGTTTACGATTGCCGTAAATGAGCTACCTACGATAACACCGACAGCCATATCAACTATATTGCCACGGGTTATGAACTTTTTAAATTCTTGAAAGAATTTTTTCATAATGCCTCCCAAATATTATTTCATTTAATTTTAACATATTTTATAATCTTTTTCAAGTCATTTTGATAATAAAAAGCAAAAAAGTTAACACATATTTCTATTTTTTTACAAAATGCCCTTGAAAAACTATCTCAAATATAGTAAAATAATATATAAACAAATTCGAAACGGAGAAAATTATGAAGAAAACGAAACTTCTCTTGTGCATACTCCTCTCGCTTATCTTTATTTTTGCGTTTGCCGCATGTAAAGGAGAGCCGACTTATTATGTAATAAGCTTTGATTCTGCAGGAGGAAGCGCCGTACAGGACCGTGCTATTGAAAGCGGAAGCGTTATTCTAGAGCCCGAAGCTCCTACGAGAACGGGATATATTTTTCTCGGATGGTACAACGGAGAGACGGAATGGAAATTTGAAAGCGACACAGTCAAATACAATATTACCCTTACCGCAAAGTGGGAGAGAATAGATCACACTGTAACCTTTAATTCCGACGGCGGCACAGCGGTCGCCGAACAGATAGTTGAAGAGGGCTTGAAAGCCAAAGAGCCCGCGGCACCGACAAAAGCTAACTATGCGTTTGACGGCTGGTATAATGGGGAAACGAAATGGAATTTCGAGACCGACACCGTTACGGCAGACGTTACCCTTACCGCAAAATGGAAGGTTACATACACCGTTACCTTTAATTCTAACGGCGGAAGCGCAGTATCCGCAATTGAGATTCCTATCGATGATAAAATACCCCGCCCCGAAGTTTCAATGACAAACGGCATACTTCTCGGCTGGTTTATCGGCGAGACCGACGTTGAATGGGATTTCGATACCGACGTCGTTACCGAGCCTATTACTTTAAGAGCAAAATGGATAATCACATCACCTCCGATGCCTATTTAATATGATTTACGAGGATTAAATGAAACTTAGAAAGCTTTTTATCTTATTAGCAGTATTAGTAACAACGGCTCTCGGAGCGTTCACCGCAAGAGCACTCAATAGCTACGAACCAACCGTGACATATTATACGGTAATATTTGTTTCCGAAAAAGGCGAGTTTATAAGCTCGGTTGACGCCCCTGCCGGAAGCGTCCTTGACGCGCCATATCACCCTACGAAAGAGGGCAAGCGCTTTACGGGATGGTCGAGAAGCGGCGGCGAAACATGGAACTTCAAGAAGGACACGGTCGAGAGCAATCTTATTCTTATGGCAGAATGGGAAGACGCAAAAACCTACACTGTCACCTTTGACACAGACGGCGGAAGCGAAGTCGAGGTTCAGTACGTGGCAGCGGGCGACAAAATACAAGTTCCGAAAAATCCAAGCAAGGAAGGTCAGCTTTTTGATTGCTGGCTTGACGGTAAGGATGAATGGAACTTTGAAAGATATCCCGTCACAAAAAACATGACCTTAAAAGCTCAATGGAAGCTTATAATTCCCATTCATCCGACGAATCCGTAATTTAATAAATAATAAAAATGAGCAAGTACGCAAGAATTAAAAATCTTGTATACCTGCTCTTTTTCTATACCGATAACACGCATAAGGGCGTGTCAATTTTTTCTTTAAAACGAGCTCGACGCTCACTGATATAACCGCTACGGAATTTCCGTGTTCGTTTGCCGATATAAAGTATCCGCCCGAAACAATAAAATCTCTCGGCCACTCACCGTACGAGGATACTGTTCTCCTAAGCTCAAGCCTTCCGTCCTTAAAGATTAAGGCGGATATCGAATCATGCCCTCTGTTTGAAACGAAAACTTCACCATCCCAAATGCGTATTGCCACGGCGTAGCTAACCTCGTTATACCATTCCGGCAAAGCCGAACCGGTGGAAAGAAGCTTAAGGCTCAATCCGTCGTATTCAAAGGCATACACGTCAAAGGACAGGATTCCGCTCTCCCTGCGCCAAACGCATTTCGGGCTGCAACGTACAGCACTCCTCCGTCATACGTCATATAGCTCGGATAGGAAATAGGAGTAAATCCAAGCCTTACGAGCCTGCCCCCGTCACCCATGCGAAATCTGTATATACCTCCATCCTCTCGGTATGAAGCAATATAAATTATTTTGCCTTTCATAGCAACATCCAAATCAATTCGATTGAAGCATCTATGCGCATTTTATTTTATTATAACACAAAAATCCCGATTTGTCGGCTCTTTTTAAAAAATTGTTATATTACTACAAAAGCGAAATAATGTTTTTGTAGATTATGTCTCGTTTAATCAAATTTAACGGTAACCGTTTCTCCGTTGCGGATAAATATTTTTTAATCCGTAGGGAACGGTGCCTTGACATCCCTCAAAAAAAGGACAGAGAATTTTACGTTTCCTGTCCTTTTTTCTTGGCTGCATTTGTAGACACAAATGCAAAAAGTGAAATAGTTTGCGTATTTTTTTAATCTCAGTTAACCTTATCTGTTATAACCTTAACAATGTCAAGCTCAGAGTTCAGTATAACAAGGTCGGCAATCTTTCCTACCGCAATCTCTCCTCTGTCTGTAAGTCCCATTACCTTTGCAGGCGTTAATGATGACATCTTTGAGAGAGCAACAAGCCCCTCGGGCTTCGTTCCGATAGCCTTCGCCATTGTTTTATAGAGTCTGTCAGTCGTTGCGGTTGAACCCGCGAACGCCTGTCTGTCCGGCATTTTTGCAACATCATCCTCAACGATGACGTCAAGACCGAGCTTGAGGCTTCCGATTTTAGTCATAGCACCGTTAGGCAGACCTGCCGCGCGGATAGCATCGGTTATCATGCATATTCTTTCGGGACCCTTTATCTTGTATATATACTTAAGAAGCTCGAGCGGAAGATGCCTTCCATCCGCAATTATTTCAACGTAATAGGAATCAAAATAAAGTCCTGCTTCAACCGCTCCCGCAATTCTGTAAGCATTCTTGCGCTCTGTTCCCTTCATTCCGGAATATAGATGGGTCATAATATTATAACCGTGCTTCAAAGCCTCTTCCATATCGGTAAAAGTTCCGTCGGTATGAGCGGGAGACATAACTATACCAAGCTTCTTGCCCATCTCACCGAACTCAGCACCGCCCTCAAGCTCAGGAGCAGCTCCTACCTTGTATATGAAAGGATACTTTTCTTTAAGAGCCCTGAGCTCCTCTGCATTCGGCTTTTTCATATAGCTGGTGTTCTGCGCTCCGCACTGGTTGGGGTTAAGCCAAGGTCCCTCAAGATGCACACCGTAAATGGTGCTATTGGGTTTCTTTTTCTTATATTCTGTAATAGTATCAAGTGCCGAAAGTGTCTCGTCGTCACGCGCGGCAATGGTCGTTGCGAAAAGCGTGGTAGTTCCGTGCGACTTATGGAACTCAGCGATGCTTCCTATTTCGTCAACACTCGCGTCCATAAACTCAAAATTGTTTCCACCGTGACAGTGTATATCTATAAAACCCGGAACAAGATAACCGCCATCCGCGTCAATAACCTCGTCAGATTCAGGCATATCGGGTCCTACGTAATCAATTATCCCGTCGGTGAATGAGCAAAACTGCTTTTTTAATACCTTTTCGCTCGTTACAATAATTGCGTTTTTAATAACCGTCCTCATGTTTATTATCCTTATAATGCATATGTTTTAATTTTGTTTAAATCAACCTTCTCCTGCTTTGCGTTCTTCCATATGTCAAGCTTACGCCATGCGTAAACGCAGCATATAAGAAGCAGCACTATTGTTACAATCCAGGATATCGTGTATGAAAAGAAAAGTCCGAATATAGTGTGGAATTTTTCGGTAGGTGTTACGAAAACGACCCAACAGACCCTGACAACAAGACCTATAAGACTTGCGATCATCGAAACAACTGAGAATCCGAGTCCCTTGAGAATCCCGGAGATAACCTCCATAATTCCGCAAAGGAAATAGGTTGCGAGCATTATATTAAAGATTTCAATAACCGCCTGTATAATTGCCTCACGGCTTGGGTCGTTGGCGTCTATATACATTGAAGCGAGCGGTCTTGCGAAAAAGATTTCAATCTGCGCGACGAGTATTCCTGCGGCGGCAACCTGCAAAATCGACCATAAAAAGATTCTGTTTATTCTTCCGAATTTTCCCGCTCCGTAATTTTGACCGATAAAGGTCATCGTAGCGTTTGAAAAAGCATTCATCACGGTATAAGTGATACCCTCAATATTGAAGGCTATCGTTTTTGCCGAAACTACTTCCGGAGTAAACGTGTTAACCGCTCTTGTGATTATAATATTCGAGATAGAGAAAAGAGAACTCTGAAAAGCTATCGGAAGACCGATTCGCATTATTCTTGAAACAAGAGACATTTCTATTTTAAGCTTTTTAAAGACAAGCGCATAGCTTTCATTTTTTCTTTTGACAAGAACCGCTATTATTGCAACCGCCGATATGTACTGAGAAATAATTGTCGCGATAGCAACGCCCTCAACAGACATATTAAAAACTATTACGAAAAGAAGGTTAAGCGCAACGTTTACAAGTCCGCTTATTCCAAGTATGTAAAGAGAAAATTTTGAATCTCCTATCGAGCGTAAAATCGACGCGCCGAAGTTCAGAATCGAGGACGCCGGAATACCGAAGCAAATAATAGTTGCGTAAAGAACCGCTTTATCGTAGTATATATCCTGCGTTCCCATAAGTGTAAGTACAGGGCGGACAAGCAAAAGTCCTATTATCGTAAAGAAAATTCCGCCTACAAACGAGAGTGCCATTGAGGTATGCACCGTTCTTGAAACGTCCCTGTCGTTCTTCGCTCCGTAAAACTGCGAAACAACTACACCCGCACCGGAAGATATAGAAATCAGAAAATTGGTTATCAGCGTTGTGAACGAGGCTGTACTTCCAACGGCTCCGAGAGCATCGAAGTCACCGGAAAAGCGTCCTACGACAATATTGTCCGCCATGTTGTACACAACTTGAAGGACACCGGAAAGCACAAGCGGTATGACGAATAGCAAGAGACGGGTAAAAATCGGTCCTTCCGTCAATGATGCTAATTTCTTTGTTCTCTCCATTTCAATTTCTCCTCGATACATCTCTGTTTAACTATTATAAACCCGTAATCAGTTTTTGTCAATACCAAAGTATAATTATTATTATCTGCAATTATAATCAGCAAATTTCCGGATTAAGCCGTCAAACCCGTTTGCAAAAAAGAAAAACGCCGCGCGAACCTTTCTTTTCGGTCATCACAGCGTTTTCTCAATTTTTACAGGACAAAATATTATTTGGAGGAATATGCAAGACGCATTTCATCGGATTTGTGCGCTCTGTTATTAACCTCGTCCGGCGATTTGAAGGTGGGAACAACCGACATCATCGCGCGCGTTATTGAACCAGCGCCGATTTCAAGCTCCGCATCCTTAACCGCATCCCTAAGAATAACAAGCTTCTCTTCCACTTCCTCACGTGTCATTGGCGTATCTCTTTCGACAAATATCATATTGTTTTCTGTCTTTTCAAGCCTTTCGGTTTTTATAAGAAGCTCCTCGTAAAGCTTCTCACCCGGACGAAGCCCTGTCTCAACAATATCAATATCGCGGTATGGAAGAAGCCCTGAGAGCTTAATCATATTTTCCGCAAGGTCAATTATTTTTACCGGTTTGCCCATATCGAGAACAAAAAGCTCGTTTCTATCTGCCATAGCCCCCGCCTGCATAACGAGTCCCGTTGCTTCTGGAATTGTCATAAAATATCTTATTATACGTTTGTCGGTTACCGTAACCGGACCTCCCGCCTCAATCTGACGCTTGAAAAGAGGAATAACCGACCCGTTTGATCCAAGAACGTTTCCGAATCGTACAGCGGCAAAGGTAGTTTTACTGTCAACTCTGCACTGAATAACCATCTCGCAAAGACGCTTTGACGCACCCATAACGTTGGTCGGATTAACCGCCTTATCGGTGGAGATAAGAATAAATTTGCGAACTCCGTACTTCTCTGCAATATCAGCGATGTTGTATGTACCAATAACGTTATTTTTAATAGCCTCACAGTTGCTGTGCTCCATAAGAGGAACGTGCTTATGAGCCGCTGCATGAAAAACAAACTCGGGTCTGTATGCCGAGAAGACTGCTTCAAGACGCGCCCTGTCTCTTACCGAGCCTATTTCAACCGAGAGGTCAAGCCTGTCACCGTATGAGCGGGTAAGCTCCTGCTGTATATCGTAGGCGTTGTTTTCGTAAATATCAAATATTATAAGCTTTTTAGGAGAGCATTTTGCTATCTGACGGCAAAGCTCGCTTCCTATTGAGCCGCCGCCGCCCGTTACGAGAACAACCTTTCCGCTGTAAATAGACATCGTCTTTTTGTTTATAACATCAAGTCCGTCTCTGAAAAGAAGGTCCTCAATTCGAAGCTCACGGAGGACGCGCTTAGCGGTTCCGCTTTCATCACCCTCGTCGCTTACCGGAAGCGCGTAAAGCTTTATTTTAAGACCTGTTCTTGCAAAGAAATCGTGAAGAGCCTTAGCGCGCTCACTGCTTATCTTAGGAAGAGCCAAAAATATTTCCTGCACAGGAAGCGTGCGAAGCTTATCAAGTACAGAATCGTCGTCCCCGTAAACCTTAAGTCCAAGCACCATACTTCCGACCTTTTCGATATCCCTGTCAATAAAGCAAACAGGGCGGTAGGGCGAGTTCTTACTGTATATCAGCTCCTCTGCAAGAAGAACTCCAACCTGACCTGCGCCGACTATAGCGACACCTATCTTTTTATCCGACTTATTCTCGTCGTTAAGGCGCTTATATCTTTCCTGATACGCAAATCTTGACACGAGGGTTGCGATACTGCACATACACACAAAGGATATGCTCGTCCACGCTCCTATATAGGATTTGGGAACAAGCTGTGTGGTTATGAGAGCTATAACACCGCCGACAGCATCTGCAAACACCATTTTGAAGAAGATAAAGGAATTGGCGTATCTCCATACGTTTGAGTAGATACGCAGAGCGAATTTCGCAGAAAACATGAAGAATGCAAAGATAAGGAAGCTGTAAAGATATCCTATCCTCGCAAATTTCTCCCCGTCACTCGAGGAATATTCCTTTAAGAGAATCGTAAAACAGAAAACTGCCGCGTATATAGCAAAATCTATAAGCAAGAGAATCCATTTTCTCTTGTTTCTGAAAAATCTCATAACCGCTCCCTCCGATTTTTCGTTTGATGAGTCATATAAAACTATTTATTAAATTTTATATTATTATAGCATTTTTAATAATATTTGTCAAGTCTAAGGCTAATTTGCGCAAGTTATAGATATTGTAAATTATGGAAAAAAGCTTTAAATAGCAAATATTTTTTTGAGAGACTCGCGGAATGGGCGCACTATAGCTATGACAATCAGCATGATTCCGATGAGAAAGAGCGCAATAAAGGGATATACCGACCATATAAGACCCTCGTGTATCTTAAAATTGAGGTGAAGCATATATTCGACAAGCACGCTGAAAAACGCAAGACCGATAGCAGCGCCGCCGAATATATAAAGGTATCCCGAGCGAAGATAGTATATTAGTATCGTTACGGCTGAGGTAATAAGCATAAGAGCTGCAAGAAGAGGCATAGCAAAGCTGAAAAACCACTCACCCCGTGTAACGAAATCAATATAGAAAAGATATATTCCCGAGGCTGCAAAATCGCAAGGCACAAAAATTGCGGGTGATCTCCTATGAAACCATGCAGGAAAAACGAATATAAAATATCCGAGAATTATTCCACCGAGAGCAATACCGCTCCACTCGATACCGCCGTTTATACTAACATCGCAAACCACTGATATTACAGCAGAGATAAGAAAAAGAACGCTTATAATAAAGTACATTCCCCTCGGGCTCATCTTTTCCCCGCTGCCCGCAAACTCGGGATAGGGGCGCTCGGCGCTCTCCGAAATTCCGGGAAAATATACGGGAGTTTTGCAAAGGGGGCATTTCTTCTCCCCGTCCGAAAGCTCAACTCCGCATTTAACACAATACATAAAAAAACCTTTCCGCTGTCCTATGACAGCCCCTGTTATTTAACGCTGATTGCTCTCAGCCTTTACCGATATTCCCTCCTCGCGTAAAACGCGGTAAAGCACAGGCTCAAGCCTTGCTTGTTTGATATTTCTTATAATATTCAGATAGGTATTTCCCCCATACGAGAGAACACCCGCATTATAAGGAGCCTTTGATTGAACGCTTAGCACAAAATCAAACCGCTCCACGTAATCAGCCATCTCACACGGAAGCTTAACTATGCCAAGATTTGAAAGAGTTAGCATCGACTTTTTTTCTCCGCACATCAGAAATACAAGCTTCATCACTATATTTTTAAGAAAAAGGGGCGTTAGCTTGAGCAGCATATTCTCCTCATCCTTAACGTTCGTTTTTATTTTTGCCGCCATATTTTTGGGCGTTATTTCAAGCGACATTATTTTAGAGACAATATCGCATATCTCGGAAAAGGTATACTCTCCGAGCCGCGGGTCTATTCCGGGCGTTGAATAAAGAACGAAATTTCTGAGGGTGTTCTTTCCGTATATCCTACGCAAATCGCACGGAACGAGAACCTTGACCGGTTTCTGCCGCTTCGGCTGCTTTACGTCTATATTCTGAAGAAGGATTCCCGCCTTTATAAATGCCGCTGTTAGAAATGCCGTAACCGAAACGCCGAGCGCGCGCGCTTTTTTGTGCAATTCATTCGACTTCATAATAAAGGTAGTGACGGTCGCGAAGCTATCCTCCTCTCGCTCACCGAATATTCTGTATGAATCGCTGTCACGCCTTGTTGCAGGAAGCTTACCGGCATGCGAGGGAAATAGGTCGACAAGCTCCTCTTCATGCGGCTCCTCAAGCCTGTCAAGAACACCGTCGGTCGAGGAAACCCTGACCCCATACCTCTGAGAAATATATTCAGCGGCAAGAGTTTTTAAGAATACGAGAGCCCCGTTTCCATCGGTAAGAGCATGAAAAAACTCTACCGCTATTCGATTTTTATAAACGATTACGCGAAAAGCACAGGAGCGTATATCGTCAAATGGCATTCGTACAAGCGGATAAGGCCGCTCGTCCATTACCCTTGGGGCGTGCGCGATTTCCTCAAGATAATACCAGAAGGTTCCGCGTCTCAGACGCACCGCAATAGAGGGAAATCTTCTTACAGTTACATCAAGAGCCGATTGAAGCACCTCTCTGTTGATATTTTCCTTTAAAGATACGGAAACTCTGAAAACATTAGTCCAGCTTGAACTTCTTGCCGCAGGATAAATCTTAGCCGCATTATCAAGATGCATCCAGCGAAGCTTACGCTGAGTGCTCTCGGGAAAAACCGTCTTTATAAATGAATTTATTGTTTCATAATCGCTTTTTGTGCTTTTCAGGTGATAAAGGTGGTATGCGTGCCACATTTTCGGTTTAATTATAAGCCTTGATTTTGTGCCCGACTCCTCAAGCTTCTTCTGCATCGCCTCAGCATCGGAAAGCAGAATCTCGTCTCCCCCTGCAAAAATCAGCGTTGGCGGAAAACCTATGACATCCGAAAAGACAGGCGAAACAAACGGATTTTTCTTTAGTTCATTATTTTTATTTACATAGCAATCCGCGTAATATTCGAGGGTTTTCTTCGCAAGTGAAGGATCCTTATCCTTATTTCTCTCAATCGACTCACCGGAATGAGTAAGATCGCACCATGGCGAAAGCGCAAGAATGCCCGCAGGGAGCTCCTCCCCAATATCGAGAAGCCTTCTGCACAGCGAGAAGCAAAGACCACCGCCCGCGCTCTCCCCCGCAAGAAGAATCCTGTCGGGTGTATAACCGATATTCATTATATGTCGGTATACCTTGACGCACTCATCAAGCTGAGTAGGAAATACAGCTTCGGGAGCAAGCTTATACGCAAATGACGCGACACGCATACCGCATTCCTCTGAAAGAACCGATGCGTAGCCCTTAGCGTACTCAAGTCCGCCCGAAACGTAACCGCCGCCGTGAATATATATAATTATACCTGAGCGTAATTCGTCACGGGGAACGGCGAACGCCCCCGGTGTGCCGTCAAAATCCTCATTGGAGATAACTACGCTGCGACGGGTAACGAACTGCAAAAACTTCCCTACCTTCTCTTGAAAGGAACGCGAGGTATCAATACCAACGCCTCTCACGATAGGCTTTGCAAGCTCAAGCTGACTCCTTACGAATTTATCGCGAAATTTCATTGTTTTTTCTCTTTCTGTTTTTTCTCGCGGTGAAAAATCTCTGCTATCGGTGTGCGCTTTACCTTAAGAGCGCTCTTCGGGCAAAACTCCTGACAGCAGAAGCACCTTATGCATTTTTTCCTATTTATCTTAGCCTTTTTGTTTTTTATAATTATAGCTTTCGCAGGGCATATACCCGAACATACTCCGCACCCCACGCACAGTTTGGGCTTCAGCTGCGGACGGGTTATGAGAAGCGCTCCCACGATACCGCCAAAAAGCCTTTTTATTGGATTTTTCCCGTCTCCCGAAAACTCAAGAGAACGCCTTTCAACAACTCTCTCAAAATCAGCGACCTCAATACCCTCGCGATTTCCTATGATATTAAGCTCTTCAACCGATTCGGGAACAAGACCGCGTCTGTATGCAGCCATAAGCATCGGCAGTTCTTCTTTTTTGAAGCCTATAAGATGAGCGGCAAGCATATCAAGAGTATGCGGAGAATGCGAAGCAAGCAGAAAGCCCATTTTCTTGGGTGTTCCGGCCGTTGGACCGTTTCCTTCCATTCCGACAACCGCATCGGCAATGGACAAGACCGGATGAAAATACTCGTCAAGGTCAACTATCATATCCGCAAAGTCCTCATAACGAGGAAATCTGAAATGATATTCAGGCTTTATAACCCCCGGCACCGTACCGAACATATTTTTCGCGGCGCATGACATGCCCATCATTCCGTGGCTTTTCAGTTTGCAGAAATTAATTATCAGATCAAAATCGTCAAGATATGCGGTATAAGTAAAGTTTCTGAGAACCTTTCCTTCGGGAAATTCGGCAGAAACCTCTGAGAAATCGTAATTTAGCTTTGCTCCGTGCGCCTCAACCTCCCGCACGCCAGACACCGTGTATACTCTTCCGACAAATGCAGAATTGTAAAGCCCGCCCGGACTGTCTCCAACCGTAACGAATGCGCCCCTTTCTGTCAGAATATCGCAAAGAGCCGAAAGAAGCACCGGGTGTGTTGTTGCCGCCTCGTCGGGCTTCATTGCCGAGACAAGATTGGCTTTTATAGCAATTTTCACACCTTTATTTACATATTTAAAAAAATCAAGTGATTCAAGAAGTGAATTTAACGCGACACGCGCCCCATCATACGTATACTCCGAAAGCGGATATATTGAGACGGGGTCGGTTGGTAAATAATATTTTGACTGCCCTTCCATATTTTTCTCCCAAAAATTCTCTTTCTATAATAGCATACTTTTTTTAAAAAGTAAAGTATAATGCTGCTAAAAGATTTTATTTTATTATTGACATATTAAATCGTCAATGATATAATTCTAATATATTAAGTTTAAGCGAGGTTGGTACTATGGGTGATTTTAACACTTACGAATACGCTGCAACTCAAAAAGCAGAAGGAAAATGGCTGATTTACAGAATTCTTCTCATGTCACTTTACGCTTTGTACACAGCGGGATACTTCGTCTTTATTTTCGTTACCCGAATGATTCCTCTCGGCGCACTTATACCCGTTACACTCTGGATAATTATATTTTTTACTTGGAAATACGCAAAGCCGGATTACAAGTACGTAATTAAAGCAGGTAAATTAAATTTTTACTTAATATATGGAAACAAAAAGAAGCATCTGAAAGCTGAAATCAGAATTTCATCTGCCGAGAAGATAGCCCCCGTGTCTAATATTTCAAGCGAAATAGCAGCATTTGCTCCCGAAATCGTATATTCCGCGCTTCCAAACCAAGACGCAGCAGATGCATATGCTGTTCTTTACAAAAACGAAAACGGAAAGAAATGCGTGTTTTATTTCGTAGCTACAGCGCAGGCGCTTAAGCTCCTTCACTTCTACAACTCCGGCACCGAAGTTACCAAAACCGCTAAATAAGAAAGCTATATACATATCAAAAAAATGAATTATACCGATAAAGAAAAACTTGAAAGACTCCGTCACACTTTTGACCTTAACTACAGAGTTACCGAGCTTTACGCAGCCTACCTTGAGTGCTTTCCCGAACTTATTACAAAGGAAATGGTAGACGAGCTTACAGGTGACGGTTACATAACGAAACGTGACGCTGTCACGGCAATTGTCATAGAGGCATTCGGGCTTGACGATGCCGCGGGCGGTGATCAAAGACGCTTAATCAGAGATTACATAAGACCGTCCGTCATGATTCTCGACGCAAAGAGATACACCGAAAACAAATACTACAAAAACATAAAAATCAAGAACGTTAAGGACGGCGCATGGGAGCTGAGACAGGAGCGCTACGCTCCCTACCGCGCAGCAATATGTGGAGATATAATTATAAACGAGGATTTCACCGAAATACCGCCTCTCGGATTTTTTGACGAGGAATTTTACTTCCCTGCAGTTCTTGAGGACGGAAACGAGTGGATGACCCTCACTCCCGTTGACCTTGATACCTCTGATGATGCTATTGAAAAGGCTCACGGAAGAGTTGTTACCTTCGGTCTCGGTCTTGGATACTACACTTATATGGTATCCGAAAAAGAAGAGGTAGAAAGCATTACCGTAGTAGAAAAAAGCTCCGATATTATTAATCTGTTTAAAAAATATATTCTCCCACAGTTTTCGCATCCCGAAAAGGTACGCGTGATATGCGGAGACGCTTTTGAATACGCTGAAAATTCGATGCCCGAGGAAAAATACGACTTTGCCTTCGTTGATACCTGGCGCAATGCGTCTGACGGTACACCTATGTACGAGAGAATGAAAGCTCTTGAACATCTGAGTCCCGGCACGGAGTTTTCCTATTGGATAGAGAATTTTTTAATTTCAAGACTCAGAGCATACAGATTCGAGGAGCTTTATAAGAAAGTAACCGACGGCGCGGAGGACGCGCCGGCAACCTACTGTGAATTTATAGAAAGGCTTATTTAGGATGGGCGCAATACACGAGTTTGAGCCGGAAAAGCTCATTATAGGAGTTATATATAACGATAAGGAAGTTTTCGATAAGGCAATGGCAATGATTTTCGAAAAATTCGGAGAGTGTGACGGAATGTGCGATGAATTTTCATTTTCCGACGAATTTTCGAATTATTACGACTCTGAGCTGGGTGGCAAGGGTATAAGAAGAATATACAGCTTTGAAAGGCTCGTTGACCCGTCATTACAAGCAAAAATCAAGGAATTTACAAATGAAGTCGAAAAAACTTTCAGTGATAAAGACGGACACCGCAAAATCAATCTTGACCCGGGATTTATAAATCACGGACGTCTGATGCTTGCAACGACTAAGGAAACGGGATTCAGAATTCCGCTTGAGCGCGGAATTTATACGGAGCTTACTTTATTTTGGGCAAGGGGCGCGTGGCAGAAATTCCCTTGGTCATACCGCGATTATCAGTCAGAGCGGGTACAAAGCTTTCTCACAAACGTAAGAAAAAAATACCTTGTGCAGAGAAAAAGCTCAAAAATATAACAAAACAAAGAAATTACGTTGATTTACACCATCAAGGAATAACTTGGCGGCGGTTTTATTTAAAGCTCGTAATTTTTTTTAAAAATTGACTTGACAAATTCATCATTATGTGTTATCATCGGTGTGATAAACAATTTACTAAGGAGCAAACCATGACACTTAAAGAACTCACGGGGAAGCTTGGCATTGAGACCTATCCCGAAAAATTTGACGAGATTTACAAAAACTCAAACCACCTTGACTTTTCATTTTGTGACCCTAAGAAAATTAATGAATTCGACGAAAAGTACGATAATATTTTAAAAGAATACAAGGACGCTGTTATAGACGGTGCAAAGGCGCTTTCAGAAAACAAAGAGC
>JAZSGJ010000021.1:0-13047 GCA_045532675.1 Eubacteriales bacterium
TTATGCTTGTAATAATCAATACATTATGTTATACTTATAATATATTTAAATTATTTTGGAGACTTATATGAAAATAAAAAACGGATTTGTTCTTGAAGAGGTAGGCGGGGCTTATCTTGCCGTTGCTGTAGGCGAGCGTGCGGACGATTTTTCGGGTCTTGTGAGACTTAACGGCACGGGAGCTTTTATATGGAACCTTATGAATGAAAATGACATCACTCGCGATGAAGTGGTTGCGGCTATACTTTCAGCTTACGAGGGTGTCAGCAGGGAGCAAGCCGAGAGAGACGTAGACGCATTCGAAGCAAAGCTTCGCGGCGCCGGTATTTTGGAATAATGATTACTGACAACACTCCATCACTCTGCATTGAGGATGAACTTAACAAATACGGTACTTATGCCACGAATACTGTGGGAGTGAGCATGCAGCCGCTTTTTAAAACGCACAGAGACGTTGCCGTTTTAAAAAAGCCTGACCGTGATTTGAAAAAATACGACGTGGTTTTATATATCGGAGCGTCCCATAAATATATTCTGCACCGTATAATCGGTGTGCGCGAGGAATGTTTCATAATACGCGGCGATAATACTTTCGTCAAGGAATACGTACAGCGTGACAAAATTTTAGCCTACCTCATTTCCTTTAACAGAAAAGGAAGGCGCCATGCGGTTGAGGATTTTGGCTATAAGCTTTATTCGCGGTTTTGGAATTTTATTTATCCAATAAGGTATTTATTCAATTGCTTTCGTCGCGCTCTCATAAAGATAAAAAGAACCGTTTTCAGAGGAGAGAAGAAAAATGACTGATAAGGAATACGTTATCACTGCCGATTACATAATAGGCGTTTTACGCACTATGATTGACAGCGCGCCGCTTCCCGAGAAGCCGGCTGACGTTTCGTTCAGAACGGTATACAGTCTTTCAAAGCATCATTCTCTTGCAAGTACTCTATATTACTATATTGAGGATGAGGTGAAAAAGGAAGGAGATACCACGCTCATCGCCGCCTGGCAGAAGGAACGTGACGTGGATTT
Organism: Eubacteriales bacterium; assembly: GCA_045532675.1. Lineage (GTDB taxonomy): Bacteria > Bacillota > Clostridia > Oscillospirales > CAG-272 > UBA1740. The sequence continues at coordinate 1,036 of JAZSGJ010000021.1, forward strand.
CGTTAAAAACCTTAAGCAAACGGATGAGTTTCGAAGAATAACAGAGCTTTTTACAAGTGAAAAGCTTCCATTTCTTCCTTTAAAGGGTTTTATTATTAAAGCACTTTATCCGCGCCCCGAGCTTCGCACCATGGCGGATATGGATATATTCGTTTCGGAAGAGCATATAGACCGCGCGAGGAATTTGCTGCTCAATATGGGATACGTATGCGAACATGGTGTTGACAAGGAAGCCGTACACGACGGAGTTGCTAAGCCGCCTTTTATAAACGTTGAGTTGCACAGGCATCTTTATCAAGGCTCTGATTTTACCTTTGCGGATGCTAAGCCGAAGGAAGATGATCCTTATTGGTACGTAATGGAGGAATCTGACTTTTTCGCGTTCATTTTAAGACACGCCAAAAAGCATTATACGCACGGCGGTTGCGGCATCCGCGCTATATTGGATATATTCCTTTATATGCGCAAAAATCCCGAGCTTGCAGTGTCGGAAGAATTTATATCTAAGCTTCGGGAAAACGACCTTTACGAGTTTTACGTTACGGTGCGCGCACTTTGCGATAAGTGGTTTCTCTCTAAAGAGCCTGAGACAGATATTGCTGAGTTTGAGCTTTACACCGTTACAGGCGGCACGTACGGTACTTTGACTAACAGCATGGGCTTTGGTATGAAGGAACACGGCAGATTTAAATATGTTTTAGGTCGTATTATTCCGCCGCCAAAGCTTATTATGCAGAGATATAAGTGGGTCAGAAAATGCATTATTCTTCTGCCCGTCGGCTACGTTGTCAGAATTGTTCAGTCGATATTTAACGGAAGAGTTAAAAGCCATGTGGTTGCGGTTAAGGAAGCAAACAAAAGCAAATAAAAATACATAATTAATGGCTGTCACAAATGCGACAGCCATTAATTATAGTACGTCGGCTATATCATATATAAGTCTTTCCGTTTTCTCCCAGCCAAGACAAGGATCGGTTATTGATTTTCCGTACACCTCTTTATCGGATATTTTCTGGCATCCGTCTTCGATGTAGCTTTCTATCATAAGGCCTTTAACTATGCTGTGTACTTCCTTTGAATATCTGCAGCTGTGAAGGACTTCTTTTGAAATTCTTATCTGCTCGAGATACTGTTTTCCTGAATTTGAGTGGTTTGTGTCTATTATAACGGAGGGGTTTTGAAGGCCGCTTTCCTTGTATGTTTCATATAGCGAGTAAAGGTCTTCAAAGTGATAGTTCGGGTGGGATTTTCCGTGTTTATCGACGTATCCTCTTAGAATTGCGTGAGCGTACGGATTTCCAAAACTCTTAACTTCCCATCCTCTGTAATCGAAAATATGCGAGGACTGAGCAGCCTTTATTGAGTTCATCATAACCGTAATATCTCCGCCTGTCGGGTTTTTCATACCGATGGGAACAGAAAGTCCGCTTGCCGTCAGTCTGTGATACTGATTTTCAACAGAACGCGCTCCAACCGCAACATAAGTGATAATATCTGAAAGATATCTGTGATTTTCCGGGTAGAGCATTTCGTCAGCGCATCCGAATCCGGTTTCTGCTATTGCTCTCATATGCATTTTTCTTATAGCAATAAGACCTTTCAGTAGGTCGGGCTCGGCATTGGGGTTCGGTTGATGAAGCATACCTTTGTATCCTTCACCGGTAGTTCTCGGCTTGTTAGTGTAGATTCTCGGAACTATCATTATTTTGTCTTTGACCTTTTCTTCTACACCTCTGAGGCGGTAAATGTAATCAAGCACGGAGTCCTCGTTGTCAGCGGAGCAGGGACCTATAATAAGTATAAATCTGTCTGATTTTCCCGAAAATATATCATTTAGTTCGGATATTCTAGTCTCCCGTATTTTTGTTATCTCGGGAGTAACAGGAAATTGAGCTTTTATATCTGCCGGTATTGGAAGTTTACGGTAAAATATCATGTTATTCATAATTAATAATCTCCTAAATCAGATAATTAATTTGCCTTAGGTTTATCAAAAAGGCTTCTTCGGGCGGTGGATTTACGCATCTTTTCGCGCATGCCCTCTCCGTCACCGGCTTCGAGCATATCGCGGAATGATTTGAATTCATTAATAAACGAATCCATTTCGGAAAGCAGAGGCACTTTGTTCATTAAAAACAGCTCACTCCACATTTTATCGTTTATCTTTGCGATACGGGTAAGGTCTCTAAAAGAGTCGCCCGTGTATTTTTCAAGATCAGGTGTGTTATTGCAGGTCATAAGACAGACCGCTATACAGTGCGTCAGCTGAGACAGGAATGCTATCATTTTGTCGTGCTCCTCGGGGGACAGCACGCTTATTCTTGCAAAACCGAGTATACGGCCGATATCTTTACATATTTCTACAGCTTCTGTTGTATTCTTTTCGGTGGGAGTGACGATATAGTTTGCACCTTTGAAAACGCTCGGGTCGCTGAATTCGACTCCGCTTCTTTCACGTCCTGCCATGGGGTGAGCCGATATAAATTCAACGTCATCACGCAGAATACTCTGAACTTTATCAACAACGTTGACTTTAACACCGGTAACGTCGGTAATAAGAGTGCCGGGTGAAAATAAATGCTGGTATGTTTTTATCCATTCAATAAAAACAGTCGGGTACAGAGCAAAAATAATAAGCTCCGACTCGCGTATAAGCCTTTCATCTACTTCTGTTGTTCCGCATTTAATCATATTACGGTGAAGAGCGTAATCTACGGTCTCTTTATCCTTGGTTATTGCGCGTACTTCATATCCTGCATCTGTCAGCGCAGAAGCATATCCGCCGCCGATAACGCCAAGACCGATTATAAGTATTTTAGTGTCTTTATCAAGCTTCATGTTCTGTAACCTTTATTTCAAGCTCCTTTAAATTTTCAAAAAATGCGGGATAGCTTTTGTTTATGGCTTCAGCACCTTCTATTTCTCCCCCTGTTAGAGTCAGAAGAACGGAAAGCGCCATAACTATTCTGTGGTCGTTGTGACCGGAAAGTACTTCTGTCGGAGCGTGAAATGATGCGGGATATACGACAACCGAATCATCGTATACACTGATGGACGTTCCGAATTTTTTTAGCTCCGATGCCATTGCCTCAGCTCTGTCACTTTCTTTAATTTTAAGCCTTTTTGTTCCGCTGAATACTCCTCCGTACTTTGCAGCGGCGATAGCAAACAGTATCGGTCCAAGGTCGGGACAGTCGCCGATGTGTATTGTCGGAACTCCGACATTAAGCATATCGAAGTATCTTTTATAAACGCTGTCTCCTTGTATACTGTCGGGGTTGAGTCCCGAAATTTCTACGTGTCCGTTAAAAAGGTTCAGCGCATCAGGGAATGCAGCTCCTGAGTAATCGCCTTCGACCGTAATGTCGGTTGGCATGTATTTTTGATTTCCGGGAATTTTTAAGGTGTATTCGTCAAGCCATTCGATTGAAATGCCAAATTGCTTTACTGCATTGACAGTGAGGTTTATATACGAGCGGCTTTCTACAGGTGATGTGATCTTAATCACGCTGTCTCCGTCTGCTAAGGGAAGAGCAAAAATAAGACCGCTGATAAATTGGCTGCTGACGTTTCCTACAAGGCAGTATTCACCGGATGTTAGAGGACCGCGGACAACTATGCTCGTTCCGTCGCTTATATAGGTTAATCCTTTTTTTTCAAAAAGATTTTCATAAACGCTCATCGGTCTTTGCATAAGACGTCCGGCACCGTAAAAAACGGTTGTCTGACCTGAGAGCATGGCGGCAGGTATCATAAATCTTAACGTGCTTCCGCTTTCGCGGCATATAAGCGGCTTGTTTGGTATTACGTTTCTGAAATTACAGCCTTCAACGGTGATGTCGTTATTTGTTTTATGCGTCTTTATACCAAGCGCGGAAAGACAGTCAATGGTTGCTGAAACGTCCTCACAATCAGAAATTCCACGTACAGTGCTTACACCGTCGCACATAGCAGCGCATATAAGAAGTCTGTGTGCCATACTTTTTGATGACGGTGCGGTGATTTTTCCTATGCCTGTGCTTTTTTCAATTGTTACTTTCATTGTTTACAATAGGCCTCCAAGAGAAATTCTATTGCCTCAGTATATCCACGTAGCCCGTGACCCGTGATAGTTTTTTTGACGGCAGATCTTATATAGCTTATCTACCTAAAGTCCTCACGTTCTCCAATTTTCGAAATGTGAACCTCAACTGTCGGAATGCTTATCGCCTTGATTGCATCTAGCAGGGCAATGCTTGTATGTGTGTATGCACCCGGATTAATAACTATTCCGTCGGCACATTTAAAATACGCTTCTTGAATTTTATCGACAAGGTCTCCCTCGTGGTTTGATTGATAGGTTATAAGCTCGTAACCAAACTTTTCGGCATGCGCGTTAAGACTATCAATTAGAGAAGCGTATGTTGTTCGCCCATATGTTTCAGGCTCTCTGATGCCTAGCATATTTAAGTTGGGACCGTTAATTACGTATATTTTATTCATCGTTGAAATTCCTTTCAATTTTGTCTGCAACGCTCCTGGCGTCACATGATGCGTCAATTTTTACGTCCGATGAGGATATATAAGTGAAGTATCTTTCGTTATAGCGTTTTTCTATTGCCTCGCGGGTTGAAGCAAGAGGCCTGTCGCCTGTCGGAACAAGAGCGTCAAGCGGTCTGTCGATAAAGTAGATTTTTCCGTTCTTTTTAAGTGAGGTAACGTTGTTTTCGTTAAGTACGGCACCGCCGCCGGTTGATATTATAACGCCTGTTTTTGAGGACACTTCTTCTATGATTTCTGATTCAAGACGCCTGAAATATTTCTCACCGTATTCAGAAAATATGGTTGAAATTGGTTTTTCGACACGCATGTAAATAAGCTCGTCGGTATCAATAAACTCTCGGTTCATTTTTTTTGCGAGAATATTACCTACAGTTGTTTTTCCCGATGCAGGCATACCGATAAGAACTATGTTTTCTTTGTCGCGCATGATTTTTTTGTATATGCGCTCGGTTGATCCCAGCGGATAGGTCGTGTCGGTGAATATTTCCGATGCGCGTACTGCTTGGGAGACAAGCATGTAAAGACCGCCTTCGGCCGATATTCCGCGTTTTTTTGCTTCAAGTATAAGAGAAGTGCGTAACGGATTGTATACAGCGTCAATTACTCCTGAAAGATTTTTGAATTTGGAAACGTCAACAGGAGAATTAGATATATTTGGAAACATACCGCAGGGTGTGGTATTTATTACTATGTCTGCATCGCTATGCCTTTCGTACAGTTCATCATATGTTATGGCATTCTCACGCGCAGAACGACTGACTCTGAGTATTTCTTTCGCTCCGTGAGCCTTCGCAACTGCCAAAGCTGTTTTTGAGGTGCCACCCGTGCCGAGAATTACGACTTTATTTCCCTTAATTTTTATTCCCGAATGATATATGAGCTCGCTCATTCCGAAAAAATCGGTATTGTATCCGTAGAGCTTTCCTGAACGGTTAACAACGGTATTTACCGCACCTATTTCTTTTGCGTGGGAGTCAATATAGTACATATGTGGCATTATAAGCTCTTTGTAGGGAATTGTGACGTTAATTGCCAAAAAGTTTTTTTTATCGGCAAAATCCGCAAGTCCTTCTCTTGGAATTTCCAAAATATCGTATTCATAATCGGTGAGAGCGTTATGGATTTCTTTTGAAAAGCTGTGCTTAAGATGTTCTCCGATACAACCGTATTTCATAGTAAATAAAGTCCTTTGTAAAGTTTAGTTTGTATTTGAGAGAAAGTCGGTCCCGAATCTTACAGTAAGCATATCTGCAACGGCGATTGCCAGCGCGGCATCAACGACGGCACGGGCTCTATGTATAATTGCAGGATCATGTCTGCCTTCAATTTTTATTTTGGTATCTTTGTTTTCGGAAAGAGAAACGGTGTTTTGTTCTTTATATATAGACGGAGTAGGCTTAACAGCGCATTTCACTGTAATGGGCATACCGTTTGTTATACCTCCGTTTATACCGCCGTTATTGTTAGTTGTTGTAACGATTTTACCGCCTTTAACTGTTATTGGGTCATTTGCCTCGCTTCCGAGCATATCGGCAAATTCAAATCCTCTTCCGAATTCAATTCCCTTTATACCTCCGATTGAAAACAGAATGTGTGAAATCATACTTTCAACGCTGTCAAACCATGGTTCGCCCACTCCTGCTGGTACTCCCGAAATAACGCTTTCGAGTATTCCACCGACACTGTCGCCTTCTGCGCGGACTTTTTCTATTTCGTTTTTCATTTCTTTCTCTGCCGAGTCGGAAAGCACAGGGAATTGCTTCTTTGAAAGCATATCAATATCACTGTTCAAATTTTCAAAGCTTCTGTCGGATATTCCGTGAAGCTTTAATATGTGCGTTCCTATTTTTATATCTTTTGCAAGTAGTGCGTAGGATATAATTGCTCCTGCGGCAACGAGGGCTGCCGTTACCCTTCCGGAGAAGTGTCCGCCACCTCTGTAATCTTGAAAGCCGTTATATTTGCACTGTGCCGTATAGTCTGCATGACCGGGACGCGGTGTATCTTTAATGTATGCATAATCTTTGCTTTTTGTATTTTCATTAGGTATTATTAAGGTTATGGGAGTTCCGGTAGTGTACCCGTTGTATATTCCGCTGGCTATCATATAATTATCGGTTTCTTTTCTTGCTGTTGAAATCTTTCCCGAAGGTCTGCGGAGCGTAAGCTTTTCGTCGATATAATTTCTGTCGACTTTAATGCCCGGAGCTAATCCGTCTATTACAGCGCCAATGGCTTCTCCATGGCTTTCTCCAAACAGAGTTACGGTTAAAGCGTTTCCAAACGTATTTTTCATTGTTTACCAAGCCTTTCTTTTGTTAGCCTCGAAAATTCTGTTACGGACATTTTTTCTATGCGAAACTCTCCGACATTATCGACAAAAATGGCTTCAACAAAGCCATCACGGCATTTTTTGTCATGTATAACAAAGCTTAGGGCTTTATCTAGGTTGCCTTTATATTCGGTAGGAAGTCCGATATCTTCTAAAATGGCAACGAGTCTTTCGCGAACGGAATCAGAGCACATAGGTATCATTCCGAGCGCAACACATTCTCCGTGATAAAATCCGTGCATCTCTTCTTCTGCCTCAATTCCGTGTCCGAGTGTGTGTCCGAAATTAAGTATTTTTCTAAGTCCGTTTTCTTTTTCGTCCTTTTCAACAACAGAACGCTTTATCATAAGAGAACGAACTATTATATTTTCAAGGTCGAGGCCTTCTTTATTCTCAAAAAGTGAAAAAAGTTCAGCATCAGACGTGAGAGACATTTTGACTGATTCAGCAAGTCCCGCTGCGATATGTCTTTTTGGAAGTGTTTTCAAAGTGTCTATATCAATAAGCACGTGTTTAGGTTGATAAAATGCTCCTGCTACGTTTTTAACTCCTCCTATATTAACGGCGGTTTTTCCACCGATTGACGAATCAACCTGTGAGAGAAGGGTAGTGGGAATATTGTAAAAATCTATACCTCTCATATAGCTTGCAGCGGCAAAACCTGTAAGATCGCCGACAACACCGCCGCCTACCGCTACCGCGCAGTCTCCGCGTGACATACCGAAATCAAGCATTCCTTTGAGCACTTCTTCAAAAGTGGGAAGGCTTTTTGAAATTTCGCCTTGATTAACCGTGAAAATTATGGCTTCCTTCGACTGTGATTTTATTTTTTCGGAATATTCTTTAGGAACACCCGTGTCGGTGACGATAAAAACCTTTCTTTTTAGGTTCATATATTTTGAAGCTTCGTTTATGACACCTCGACCTACGGTTATATCGTAGCCTCTGTTTCCGAAATCAATGTTTAAAGTAGTCATATTTTTAATCCTTAACGTAAGTACCTATTGATTTAAGTTTGTCGCAATAATTGTGGAGTTCTTTCATCATGGCTTTACCATCATCGGTATGTATATTTCCTTCTGCTTCAACATAGAAGTAATACTGCCATAGAAGCTCTTTCATAGGACGGCTTCGGATAGTTCTCATGTTAAATCCATGTTTGCCTATAACGTCAATAGCTTTTGCAAGAGCGCCTGCTTCATTGCGTACTGTGAAAAGAAGCACGGTATGAACGCCCATCTCTTTCGATGCGTGCTTGTTTTCGGATTTTGAGAAAACGGCAAATCTCGTCGTATTGCTTCTGCTTGCATTGATATTGCGTTCAAGCACCTTGAGGCCAAATATTTCTGCGGCTTCTGCACTTGCTATTGCGGCTATGGATTTGTCACCGTTTTCAGATACATATTTAGCGGCAAGTGCGGTATTGGTGTATTCAAGCTGTTCAAATCCCTTTTCTTTAAGATAATCTCTGCATTGACCGAGTGCCTGCGGATGACTCAGCACCTTTTTAATATCGGAAATCGTGGCATCGGGGAGTACAAGCAAATCCTGCGTTACGGCAAGCTCTGTCATTCCGTTGACGTAAAGAGGGCCGGAAAACATAAGGTCTGTAACGTTTCCAACCTCTCCGTTGTAGCTGTTTTCAACGGGAAGAACCGCGGAGTCGCATTCTCCGTTTACAACAGCGAGGTACGCTGATTCAAAATCACCGAAAGCAATCTTTCGTGCGGTAGGGAAAATCTTGCAGGTTGCAATATGCGCAAAAGCGCCTTCGGTTCCGCAATAAGCGACCTTCATTCCTTCAATAAGTCTGTCCTGATAGGCTCTTGAGACAGCCATGTTGTTTTTGAGAAAATTGACGTAGTACTCTCGAAGTACTGTGTCATCAATCAATTGAGAATTTCTCTTTATGACCTCTTCCTCACGTGTCGCGTCAAATATTTTTAATCCGTGCTCCTTTTTATACTCTGCAACCATTTCCGCTGCGCGCATCCGTTGGCAGAATAAGTCTGCCATCTTAGAGTCAACATCGTTAATTATTTTTCTGGCATCACCAAGTAAGCTCATAAAAGTTCTCCATTTCACACATGTTAACAACGTTAACATGGAGTTTTTTGTATATATTATAACTCTGAAATTAAGTAATGTCAATACTTTTTATAAAAAATACTTGAATTTTTGATTTCTATATGATATAATGTTATCAACATTAACATTGGAGATGCATATGGAAGCTGATTTTATAGAGGGAAGTGTGCGTACAAGACTTATAGTTGCAGGTATCAATGAGCTGGAAGAGCGTGGAGTAAAGGATTTTTCACTAAGAAGAGTAGCTCTTGCGGCTGAAGTTTCGTGCGCAGCACCTTACCGCCACTTTAAAGATAAGGATGATTTTATAAACGAAATAATTAAATATATAAGCTCAAAATGGGAGTTGCTGTGTATTCAGATTGAGTCTGTTTTTAAAGATGATCTTAGAAAAAGGATAATCGAGCTTGCTGTTTCAAATCTTCGTTTCTGGATAGCAAATCCCAATTACCGCTCGGTTTTAATGACTGTATCTCCTTTTGGAACTGACGTTTTATCAATGTTTGATGCATCACTTATGGCAGCTCTTGAGACGTGGTGCGCTAAAAACGGTTGTGATTACAGCTCGAAAAAATATACAGTCAGAGCTTTGATTTACGGAACTCTTATTCTCGCGAGTACAGAAGAAAATAAGATTTTGCTCGCTGAGCGTCTGCGTGATAAGCTTGAAGACGAGTTTAAAGAAGTTTAATAAAAGGACGACAGCTGTTTACCGTGCGGTATTCAGCTGTCGTCCTTTATATTTCAAATATAAGGCAAACGAAAATAAGTATTCCCAAAAATGCAAAATTGAAGGCAGAGAATTTTAAAATATATCTCAGTGTGTGCTTAGGGTCCTGCTTTGAATATTCTCTGAAGGTTATAAGACTTGCAAGTGAAGCAATCATTGTACCCGCACCTCCGATATTAACGCCAAGTAGGAGATCTTTATAATTATCCGTGAATTGCGATAGTAGTATAGCAGACGGAACGTTACTTATAAATTGGCAGGAGAGCGCACTGAAAACGAGTGTGTTTTTTTCAAGAAGAAAGGAAAAGAAATCTCGTACTGCATCTATTCGAGCCATGTTTCCGGAAAAGATGAAAAAGAAAACAAATGTGAAAAGAAGACCGTAGTCTACTTGTAGAAGCGCTTGTCTGTCGAGTATTAAAATAGCTATGGGAACTATAACAAGACCGTAGTAGTACGGAATGGCTCTGAAAACAATAAGGATAGAAAAAGCGAAAAGCAAGAGATAAATAATTACTCTCGGAATTGGTAGACTTGCCGCTTTTTCTTCGATTACAAGAGGTTCGGATTTTACAAAAACGAGACAGCAGACCGTTATCAGAATAATTGAAATTACAAACGGCAGAAGCATGATTTTAATAAATTCGAGGTCGGGGATATTGAATTTTGAATAAAGATAAAGATTTTGCGGATTTCCAAAAGGTGTGAGCATACCGCCGAGATTTGCAGCTATATTCTGCATAATAAAGGTGAATGCCATATACTTTTCTTTTCCGGTAGTATGCAAAACAAAATATCCAAGAGGGAGAAAAGTAAGAAGCGCCATGTCGTTTGCTATAAGCATGGAGCCGATAAATGTTATGTATACAAGTGCAAGTATGCACATTTTAGCGTTCTTGAATTTTCTGATAACGGCTTTAGCCATGGTGTAAAAAAAACGAATATTGCGAAGCGCGCAAACAACGGCAAGAACGCAGAACAGGCAGGTAAGCGTTTTGTAATCGAAATAATCTATATATTTTTTGTCCGGAGGGATAATTACCGACGTAATAACAGCCGCAAGGGCAGCTATAAGCATGACGGCGTTTTTCTTTGCAAACGATAAAACTTTTTGCATAATTGCTCCTTATAAGGTCGTAAATCAAAGCCTTATACATTTTAGCACCGAGAAAAAAGAAAATCAAGATGTTTTTTGAAATTGTTGACAAAAATATAACGCGCATATATAATAAATGTAAATAAATACCAAGATGGTAAGAGAATTATGTTATTTGCACATTACACCGAGCAGCTTTCTCAGCGTGTCGGCGTTGAAAAAGCTGTAAACATGTTAGCCGATGCAGGCTTTCCTGCTGTAGATATAACGATGCAGGATGAGAAGGTAGACCCACCGTTTTGCAGCGATTGGAGAGCAATAGCTAAACGTCTTAAATCCATTGCAAAGGAGCGTGGAATTACCTTTATTCAAGGACATGCACCGGTCGGATGTTGGGAGCATTATATAAACGATATTATTCCTATGATGCCTAACGTTTTTGAACTTGCGGGAATTTTAGAAATACCAAATCTTGTTGTTCATCCCATTATGCGCGGTTATTATTACGATGATAAAGCGAGAATGTTTGAAGAAATATTGATTTTTACAGGTCGATAGCTCCGTTTGCAAAGAAAAACGGCGTTAAGATAGCCATTGAAAATATGTGGCAGCGCCACAGAGTTTCAAATCATATATGTGATTGCGTGGGAGCTGACCCGAATGAACTTATAGCTCTTTATGAAACACTAAAAGATCCTGAAGCGTTTACAATATGCCTTGATATCGGGCATGTCGCTCTTTGCGGCAGAGAACCTTGGGATGCTATAAAAATTATCGGCGGTGAAAGGCTTGGTTGCATACATGCGCATGACGTGGATTATATAGAGGATCTTCATGTGCTTCCGGGACTTGGCAAAATAGATTGGGACAAAGTTTGTCTTGCGCTCGCAGAGGTTGGATATAAAGGCTGCTTTACCCTCGAAGCAGGTAAAACCTATAAAAACTTTGAAGACGCCCAGCTTCCCACAGTCCTCAAATTTATGGTAGAAACGACTCGTTATCTCGCTGACAAAATAGATTTATACAGAAAATAAAAATATCGGTTGGAATTTTTCGTTCCAACCGATATTTTTATTTTTTCCAAGTTGACGGATTGAATAATACGAGCATGGGGAAGAGCTCGAGTCTTCCTGCAAGCATATCAAAGATAAGAGTTAATTTTGAAAGAATTGAAAAGCCCGAAAAGTTCGATGCGGGACCGACGCCTGCAAGACCGGGACCAAT
>JAZSGJ010000030.1:0-23842 GCA_045532675.1 Eubacteriales bacterium
TGATATGTATGCTGCGAGATTTGACGGAATTTCCTTTCCAAATTCTGTTATCGGAGAGATATCGAGCATTTTTCCGCTACCACCTCTCCTTTCCTCAATTACAAGATAATATGCTCCGTATTCATCGAAATACGCCTTTGGCGGACGTTCACATTCATCCTCATCTATCATATGCGCAGCGGTTACGATATTTTCAAATGACGAAAACTTATATATTGCTTTTTTCGTAGAAAGCATCGCAACCTTACTTGACTTTGCAATGGTACGTTCAGCCCCCGATGATATAAGCCCAAGTTTGGTTACGAAAATTTCACTTCCGCCCTTTGCGGGATAAAACTGAATCAAAACCTTATCGCCCGATGCTTCAAAGCCACAGGATTCCTTTGCCGCGTCAAGTATCCTCCAAAAAGCGCGCCTTGTTTTAGGGTCATCATAATCTATATCATCGCCGTCAATTTCATACTTTATCATATCTTCCCGACTCATCATAATTTTAAGTTTTGAATCGCTTACAACAAGAAATTCCATTACACCACCTTTCCTTTCATATATATTATACTGCATCCATCAATAAATTGACAGTGTAGAAAAAAGGAACTAATAGAAAATGCAGGAAATTTATAAAAGCTCTTGTTTTTTTATTCCTTATATGCTAAAATATTTCTTGGTGAGTTCGAAACCATCCTCACCAAGCCATATGGCAAAAAAACAAAACTACGGAGAAAAAATGAAAAACAACACTACTCTTTTCGTCACGCGCAGTGCTATGATAGCCGCATTATACGTCGCGCTCACCTACTTTTCGTCCATATTTGGACTTGCAAACGGTGCGATACAGTTCAGACTCTCGGAAATGCTTTGCGTACTCCCTATTTTCATGCAGGAAGCAATAATCGGTCTCACACTAGGTTGCCTTATTTCAAATCTTGTAACAGGCGCTGTTATATGGGATATTATTTTCGGAGCTTTTGCAACGCTTCTTGGTGCCATAGGTGCAAGGCTTTTCTCAAGACTACCAACAAAACTATTGTGGTTAACCACTATCCCTACGGTAATATCAAACACCGTTATAGTTCCGTTCATTCTTATATACGCATACGGAGCAGAAGGCGCTTATCCCTATTTTATGCTCACAGTCGGAATAGGAGAGATAGTTTGCGCAGGAATACTCGGTTCAATTTTATGCTATTCACTAAAAAAATCAAAATTCCTACAGTAGGATTTAATTTATGATTCAAACATTTTTAGCTACGCTTACGCTAATGCTTACGCTTTTCTCCTGTATACTCATTGGTTTCGTACTGCAGAAAGCAAACATACTTCCCCAAAACTCAAGCAAGCTTATGTCAAAGCTAACCGGCTGGATATTTTATCCTGCTTTATTCTTTTCAACGATAGCGCGTCATTTCAATATAGGCACAGTAAAATTACACGCAACTAACATTATTTTTTTCAATATCTCTTGCATTTTCCATTTCAATTGAGATTTTCCTTTCCCGCTTTTTCGTAAAGAAAAAATGCTATGAAAGAGGCGTTTACCAATATGCCTTAGCTTTTGCGAACACAGGATATATGGGCTACCCGCTTGTAAAAGTGATTTTTGGAAGCGACATACTGTCTTATTATAAGCTTGCCTACCTACCTGTGAGTATAGCAATTTACACCTGAGGGATAAGCATACTCGTTCCAAGCGATAACGCTAAAAAAGCGGATTTATTAAAAAGCTTCTTAATCCCCCTCTTGTTTCAATGCTTCTTGAAACGGCTGTCGTACTAATATGCGGAGCTATTGGCAACGCATCGCCCGAATATGCAACAGCATACGACGCTATTATTCCCGCATTTGTCGTTAATACACTCTTGACGCGCTTAAAGCTTGTATTGAACCTAACGCAATGCTTCTTGCATGTGTGTAACAATCGCCAATTACAGCCTTAAGAACATGTTCAAAAAGTCAAAGATATACGTGGCATCTGTACTCAAGCTTATTGTGTTCCCTGCCATTATTCTCGGTGCTATATCCGGAATAAAGGAGCTTGGAAACGCTATATTCGGTCTGTCGGTTGATAATACACCGCTCTTTCTTCTCTTCTTCGCTCTTGCCGCACCACTTGGACTGAATACGGTCGTTTTCCCGGAAGCTTACAGCGGCAACCACGAAACCGGTGCGTCAATGGCCATGATTTCACATACTCTGTGCGTTATAACTATAACTATTATGTTTTCTTTTGTTTGCACTATTTTCGGCTATAACACGTGGCTTCCAATATAAAAACAAATCGTTCTCAATTTAGAGAACGATTTGTTTTTATTTGTTATTTTTCATTATGTATTCGTTTATTGCTTTTGCGGCAAGCTTTCCTGCTCCCATGGCGGATATAACGGTTGCCGCTCCCGTAACTGCGTCGCCACCTGCATAAACACAGTCTTTGCTCGTAGCACCGGTTGACTGCTCAACGACTATACCGCCTTTGGCATTAACATCAAGCCCCTTAGTCGTTGATTTTATAAGGGGATTGGGGGATGTGCCAATAGATATTATTACGGTATCAACATCAATCAAAAATTCGCTTCCGGGAATTTCAACAGGACTGCGACGACCGCGCTCATCGGGCTCACCAAGCTCCATTTTTACACATTTCATTCCGACAACAAAACCGTTTTTCGGATCGCGTCTGTCCGCTGGATTATTATATCCCAGAATCTCGATGGGGTTATTAAGAAGAAGAAACTCAACTCCCTCTTCCTCTGCATGCTCAATTTCCTCACGTCTTGCAGGCAGCTCTTCCATTGAGCGTCTGTAAACTACGTATACCTTTTCGGCTCCAAGACGGAGAGCTGTACGAGCCGCATCCATAGCAACGTTACCTCCGCCGACTATGGCAACCCTGCCTCCCTTCATAATCGGGGTGTCGGGATTATCCTTATAGGCTTTCATAAGGTTGCTTCTGGTAAGGAATTCATTTGCCGAATAAACGCCTTTGTAGGACTCACCGGGAATTCCCATAAAGTTAGGCAATCCTGCGCCCGAGCCTATAAATACAGCCTCATAGCCTATATCAAAAAGCTCGTCAACCGTAAGCGTCTTTCCTATTATAACATTTGTCATAAATTCAACGCCCATTGCCGCAAGGTTATCAATTTCTTTTTTTACTATATCCTTGGGAAGACGGAATTCGGGAATTCCGTATACAAGAACTCCGCCCGCTGTATGCAACGCTTCAAAAACGGTTACATCATATCCGCTCTTTGCAAGATCGCCCGCACATGTAAGTCCCGATGGACCTGAGCCTACTATTGCTACCTTATGACCGTTTTTCTCTTCTGTTTTATGAGGTGCATCGCTGTGCGCGTTATGCCAATCGGCAACAAATCTTTCAAGTCTGCCTATTCCTACAGGCTCGCCTTTGATTCCTCTGACACACCTCGATTCACACTGAGTTTCCTGAGGGCAAACTCTTCCGCATATTGCAGGCAAGCTTGAACTTTTTGCTATAACCTGATAAGCTCCCTCAAAGTCACCTTCTTTGATTTTCGAGATAAATTCGGGTATTCTAATGTTTACCGGACATCCCTCCGAGCACGGCATGTTTTTACATGAAAGGCATCGCATAGCCTCATCTATCGCAGTGACCTCATCGTATCCCGTCGTGACCTCAAAAAAGTCATGAGCACGTATAGCGGCATCTCTTGTGGGAATTGGATTCTTATTAGGACTCGTGTTAAATTTTGCCATTTTCTTCCACTCCTTTAAAGAGATTGCAGGTTTCTTCATGTTTTCTGCGCTCAAAATTACTGTACATCATACCGCGTGACATTGCTTCGTCAAAATCCACCTGATATCCGTCAAAATCGGGACCATCAACACACGCAAATTTTGTCACTTTCTTCCCGTCAACGTTAAGAGTCAAACGACAACCTCCGCACATTCCGGTTCCGTCAATCATAATCGGATTCATAGAAACGTCGCACGGAATGCCGGTTGGCTTTGTTGCTGCAACGACAAACTTCATCATTATAAGCGGACCTATAGTTATAACCTTATCAAATTTTCTTCCTTTAGCAAACATCTCGTTAAGCGGATCGCAGACGTTTCCCTCCCTTGCATACGAGCCGTCATCTGTCATAATGTGAAGCTCATCCGAGCACTCAAGGAACTCATCCTCAAGGATAAGAAGGTCTTTATTTCTGAATCCTATTACCGACGTCACCTTGCATCCGAGAGCATGAAATTTCTGAGCAACCGGAAGCGCAATCGCGCATCCTACGCCTCCTCCGACTATACACACTTCCTTTATTCCTTCTGTACGAGTAGGAACTCCGAGTGGTCCTGCAAAATCCTTTATGTAATCACCGACAGTAAGTCTGTTAAGCTTTTCGGTCGTTGCGCCAACTACCTGAAATATAATCTTAACCGTTCCGGCTTCTCTGTCAAATCCCGCAATTGTAAGCGGAATTCTTTCTCCCTCTTCGTCTACGCGAAGAATAATAAACTGCCCCGGCTCCGCCTTGCGAGCAACAAGCGGAGCTTCTATATCCATCATCGTAACCGTTGGATTAAGATGTTTTTTTCTTGCTATTTTGTACATTTTTCTTTCCCTCGTTTTTATTATCCTGTATGATATTATATCACATATTTCCTCTTTTGTAAACAGAAAATTATTTTTTCTTATTGATGTTTTTTATTTTCTTTAACAAGCAAATTTAAAAATAAAATTCCCGTTTTATTTTATATTAATATTTTAGTTGAAATTTGGACGCTGATGTGTTATAATGATTGTATAATCAAAAATGTTAATTAGGAGTATAAAAATGTATAATGTCTTAGAATTTGGTGCAAAAAGTTGCGAGGATTTCAACTCAACCAATGCTTTTCAAGCTGCCATAGATGCATGCCACTCAAACGGCGGCGGTGTGGTTTACATTCCCTACGGAACTTACATGCTTGCAAGCATGCATTTGTACAGCAATATTCACTTTGTTTTTGAGCCCGGTGCAACACTTCTCGGCAGCTTAAATCCCGATGACTTTGATGAAAGAGAGTCGGTTGATTATCCTCTCTATCAAGACGTTTCACATTCATATTTCCACAGAAGTATGTTTTGGGCGGAGGAATGCGAAAACATTTCATTCTCAGGCAATGGCACGATTGATATGCGAGAGGTTTGGGAAAACAAGCCAACAAAAAATGCGCACCTCAACGGTTCAAAAAGAGCAAATAAAATTTTTGCGTTAAAATATTGCAAAAACGTTGTTATCAAGGATTTGAATCTTTATAACGCAACCGATCTTGCCGTTTACCTTGCAGGATGTGAGGATTGCAGAATAACAGGATTAAATATTAAAGTTAACATAGATGGCATAAGTCCTGATGGTTGCAAAAACGTAATCATTTCAGACTGTAACGTTGTTGCGGGAGACGATGCCATAGTTCCTAAAAGCTCTTACGCTCTTAATAAAAAAATTGACTGTGAAAATATTGTTATAACAAACTGTGTTGTTTCCTCCCGAATGTGTGCTATAAAATTCGGTACTGAAACAAACGGCGGATTTAAAAATGTAACGGTTTCCAACTGTACTATTTACGATACCTGCTATACCGGTCTTGCCATAGAAATCGCAGACGGTGGTGAAATTGACGGATTGGTTGCAACCGGAATCACAATGAAAAACGTTGGTTCGCCGTTCATTATCACTCTCACAGACAGAAAAAGAGGTCCGTCGGGAACTCCTGTAGGCTCTATTAAAAACGTAATTATTGATAACCTTATCGCAACCGGACCTTATCAAGACATGTCATTGATACGCTATACTGCCACCCTCCCCCCTGACACAGATTATCATCACGAGCCAAAAATTATTGCATCAAGTGTTACCGGTCTTGAGGACTCGGTACTTGAAAACATTTCACTTTCAAATATTTATCTTACAGTTCCGGGTGGATGCGATAAAAGAACCCAAGATATAGAGATTCCCGACAAGCCACTACCAACACCTTCTGCTTTCTCATATTCCGAGCTTCTCCCTGCATATGCAATTTATTTCAAACACGTAAAGAATCTTAAACTGCGCAATATAAATACCAAGACTCTTGAGACTGATATGAGAAATAATATGGTTTTCGAATGTATTGAAAACTTGAAAATAGACTAAGCGAGATAGCTCAAATGCAGTAAAATGTGTTTGAGCTATCTTCTTTAATGCAATTAAACAGTAAAGTAAGCGGATGGTCAATACCTTCGGTAAAGGACATCCGCTTTTTTGCGATTAGCTTAATTAGCTATCCATTTTTATTTAATTCTGTAATCGGGATTAAATGCATAATAGTTTTTCTGGTCAAGCTTTTCCTGTGTACGCCTAAGCGCGTCTCCGAAGCGCTGATAATGAACGACTTCTCTCTGACGGAGAAATTTAATTACGTCGTTTACATCGGGATCGTCAGAAAGCCTTAAAATATTATCATAGGTTACTCTTGCCTTCTGCTCTGCCGCAAGATCCTCGTTGAGATCGGCTACAGGATCTCCTTTTATACCTATATATGCAGTAGTAAACGGAACACCGTCTGCAGAAGCAGGATAAGTTCCAAGCGTGTGATCGACGAAATATTTATCAAATCCGCCGGCTTTTATTTCCGCTGGAGTAAGATTTCTTGTAAGCTGATGGACGATTGCAGCTATCATCTCTGCATGCCCGAGTTCTTCGCTTCCGATATCGGTGAGAATACCAATAACGTTTCCGTCCTTTGCCGAATATCTCTGATTAAGATAACGCGTAGCAGCGGCAAGCTCACCGTCAGGACCGCCAAGCTGAGATATAATCACACCGGCAAGCTTGGGATTCGTATTTTTTATTTTTACGGGATACTGTAATTTTCTCTCATAAACCCACATTTATTTATCCTCCGTATCGAGTTGCCAAGGCCACGCGCCTTCAACCCACGTCCATCTGTCACCGACTACACCCTCGGCAAAAAGCGGACCGTATTTATTCTGATACTCCGTCATAGCCTCATCAAGCTGCGACAGTATATTTTTGTAATAATCAAGCGCCCCTGCTGCTTCGGGGTATACGTCGAGATAAAGCTCGGTTTCTACCTTTGCAAACGAAAGCGCCTGAATTTTACGCAATAAGCTTTCTTTATTCTGATTATTCATTTAATATTCCTCCAAGGGCTTATAAAGTTCCTCAAAAAGACAGCCGTGCTTTAAAGCATCATTAGGAGAATAAAGCATACGCCAGCACTGATACGGTGCGTATACCATGGCAAGCTGACGGCGCGCACAATTCATCTGATTTTCATTGCACCCACCGGTTGCATCATTCCCGTTCATTCCTCCGCTTAAACCGTTATTTGAATTACCGTTCATATTTCCGTTCCAGATGTCTCCTGTACCCGGGCAGGAACCGTTTCCATTATTACGGTTCCGACTTCTATTGCCATAAAGAAAGTTTGAATAACCGTTTTCGTTTCTTTCCATATTCTTAGTTCCTTTGAATTTTTCAATCGGGATAAACATCCCTTATACAGTTTATGACAAAATTAAAAAAAGGAACCTCAAAAAAGAGGTTCCCAAATGAATACATTTAGCTTTTTAACAATTTATAAAGTTCTTCAGTAGCAAGGCGCGCCTTAGCAACTATATCTCCATTTATCTTGGGAAAACAGTAATACAAGGCTTCATGATTTCCAATACACATCATATCTCCTATTTCATACCAATTGAAATCGGAATAAAGGCTATATGATGAAAGCGGTTTATGCACGTAATCAAGCTTACCGTCGCATCCTGTCAGGTGGAATCCGTCTTTATTATGAGTCAACCGACCTTCACCGACTCTATAAAGATGCTTTGTATCAACCGTCATAAGTATATCTACGGGAACGTCAAAACCGTATTTTCCCGAAACCAGCTCTTCTTTTACACATTCTCTCTCCCACTTATACCAATCGGGAATATGGGTAAACGACGGATTTCCGTCCTCAGCTTCAAGATATCCGAATTCATTTAATATATGTGTCTTTCCGCACTCGCCACAAGCAATTTTTATTCCCTTGCCAACCATTTTTCCCTCGGTCATGCATACGGGGCACTTATATAAAACTCGATTCAAATAGTCAGCACGGGTTGGGGCATCAATCTTAATTTTGTTTTCCTGCTGCCACTTGAAGTTGTCAAAATTAAATCTTGAAACAATCACTTCGTTTATCTCGTCGGCAGACATTCTTTCGACATCAAGAGGTGACAAAAGATACTCTTCCTTTGCGGAAACGTCGACCTTTCTTACCTGAATATTATTGTAAAGAGGATCACGTGCAAACGCACCGAACGTTCTTATCATAATAACGGGTATGCCAAGCATTTTTATAAGCTTTCCAACCGTGTCGGGAAGCAGTGTTGCCGTTCCGTCAAAAGTATAACTCGCTTCCGGAAACAAGACTACATTACTTTTAAGCTTCTTTACCGCGTGCATAATATCCCTTATTAGCGTGGGATCATGGACAAATTTATTCGTAGGTATGCACCCTATCCAGCGCAAAAGAGAATCTTTGCCAACAAAAGCATCACTGGTAGTTATTATATTAAAAGGACGCGGATAAAGAAGTCTTGCAACTATTTCAAGATCTATGAAAGAGGAATGATTCATAAGATAAAGAGCAGATTCACCCTTGCCTAGCTTTTCCATCCCCACCCGCTCAAAACTAAAATTTGTTTTATGGAGATCAGGTGCTGAGACAACCCTCATAAGCGTTCTAAAGAACATATTGGGCTTTACTGGACGCTTATGTTTTTTACGCTCTATTTTCAAAATGTCTTCATAGCTTCTATCTATTACTTTAATCTTCATATAAAACTCTCAATCAGTCTATATTTACAAAGTTTTCCTCACTGACTGTAAAATCTACAGTCAGTTTTTCTCCAAGCCGGATAATTTTATACTGAAGCGTACTTCCGGGCCTCACTAAAAGCGCCGTTTCAGCAGGTTGATATGAACGGTTCACCTCATGCTCAACGCCATCAATTACTATAGCCGTTACAATATCTCCTGCCATCATGCCGGAAGCCTCGGCAACCGAGTCCAAAACAACGGTTTTTATAACCACCGTATCACGTTTTAACAGCTTACCGCGCTCTTCATCATACAGCGTATACGAGGATTCTGCAGCAGGAGCCATGCCAAGTACAATTTTCCGTCCTTTTATATTTTCAGTCTCATCGCAATAGTAAATTATATTATCTGCAACTGATACAGCAAGATTAATGGGTATGGCATATGCCATATTGTCAACGCTCTCGCTGACTTCCTTTGAATTTACAATTCCCAGAACCTCACCTGAAATATTAAACAAACCACCGCCCGAGTTGCCTTTGTTGACAGCCGCATCAATTCTGATAACCCTCATCATGCTTGTTATACCGCCAACCTCTAAAGAAACGTATTCACTCTCTACGTTAATCGCTCCCCGAGTTGCAGACATACCGACACTTAAGGCATTTCCGACGGCAATAACATCGTCAAGAACCGAGATACCGTCCGAATCAGAAACGAAAACTTCCATTGCATTACTGTTTCTCAGAATATCGCTATCTTCGACTTTTATCACCGCAATATCATAAACCGCCGATCCACCTACATATTTTGCCGATATTCCGTATTTCTCGGATTCCATACCGTAAAGAAATACTCTTGTATCTCCGTCGTCAAAAACATTTGAAGTTTTTTCATCGTACATAACGTGATAATTAGTTATTATGTATGCAGAACCGGATTCCTTATCAAGCTTATATATTATCCCGGAGCCCGAAGCGACGGTAGTTGAATTTACCGCAGAGCGTATACTTACAGAAGAAAGAAGCGCTTTGCTTATAGAATTTTTAGATATGGAATCGCCTGACTCCGCTTCTGCCTTCACACCGGTATCAACACCGCCAACAAACCAATTCCCATTATCTCCTATAAATGGAGTGAGCGCAGTATAATCAATTTTCGAAACAACTGGTCCAACATCGGCAACGGTAGAATCTGTATAGGTTAAAATAAGATGTCCGTCTGAATTTATTTCCGCGCTCTTGATGCCTATTCCGTCATCACCCCGTTCGCCTTGCTCTCCCATATCCCCTTTAAACTGATTGATAAATTCTTCAAAAGTTCCTTGATACCCCGCGTCATGCGCAATGTTGTATATATTTTCCGCTGTAAGTTCTTCATTATCATCAATTTTCATCATATAATATGAAAAGAAAACAGAAATTATCGCAACAGCTGCGCACAGTACCATTATACTGAATTTTTTCATTTATAAAATTCCTTTTTTTTGATTAATTCGCAAAGTTTTATATCTGCTTCCTTTATAGTCTTAACCGCAAACAGAAACACAGAAATCGACACTGCTCCCCCGGTAATAATATTAAATATCTTATAGGTGACATACCCTACTCTTATAGCAGAGAACACCGATGTTTGAAGATTAAAAAGTGACATTAGTGCTGACGAGATTCTTATATAGTGAAAAACGTTTGAAATGACAGATTTCCCAGTTGAAGTAAAAATTCCATATGCCGCTCGCAAAATACTGAATGCTGCGTATATAAGCAACAAAATGAACACAAAAGACGAGTATTCATATATTTTGTCCGAAATAACCGTATAAATTATCATTCCCGTTATAGGAACACCAAGTATGAGCATAAGTATCCCACAGTTTTTCACCGCCTTGATATTCTCTTCATAGGATTCGCATCCGTCGCAACCTCCACGCACGTTGCCAAGAATTAAATACCTAACCGACATAATAAGCGTGTAATATGTTGCAACGGTTATAAACCATGCATTACCGTAAATTATTCCGGATACAAGATTAAAAATTATATAGCAAGCATTGGTTAGCAATCCTAAAAACACAAAAACGTAAAATCTAACAGTTTTATTTTTTAAAACTATCGAAATATAACCTTTAAAACTTTTCATAAGGCTATATTTCCCTTACCTCTGCAATTTATTCCTCGCTATTAATTCTCATTTTTTTCGCTTGAATTACATAGTCTCTGAGAGTATTCGCAAAAACCACACTGCCCTCTATTACAATCTCACACGATTCATAAAGTCCCTTTGCCGTTATTCGGTAAATCTCCTTTGGAAACATTGTCGGAGCATAAATATATTTCCGAATCCCACGTGGAGTTTTATGAAGCGAACGCTCCTTCTTTGTTTCATAATCCACCGAAACAATATCCGCAAGATCAAGTCTGCAAAGCGTGGTCTGCCTCTTTCCTATTATCTGTCTTACGACAAACATGGGAATTCCCTCAGAATCTATTGCAACATCGTAATAAAATGCCGGAGCAATAAACTTTGTATATACAAGTATAGCCACCGTGAGTATCATAAGAGCAAAAAGTCCAACGACACCTTTATAACTATCAACCATAAAATAGACGCAGAATCCAAGTGCAGAAATCAGAAGTAAAACCACAAAAGCGATAGCTGAATTTTTATTTTGTGGTTTTACATGAACCGAAAATTCACTTATCATTTTTGAGGCTTCTCCTTATTTGAGAGCTCATACTCTTCAAATGTAGCATAAATGTCGTTGTTCTCGTATATCAAAACCATAAACGGTTGCTCTTTATCTATTCCTTTAATCTTAATTTCAAGTCTTATCCATTTTGCAGACTCTTCACCTTCATCGGTACCAAGATCAACTCCGTCAAAAACAAGCTTATAATATTTATACATGAATTTTGCATCGGTACTCTCGTAAGTGAGCTCTCCTATATCCCTTGGCTCACTGTTTTCATCAATCGGATTTTTGGAAAGCTTGAATTCAAGGAAATTCTCGGCATCCGGAACAAGCTCTACACCGTATTCCTTTTCAAGCGCTTCTATAAGAGAAAAATTAAACCGCACCGAAATCTGAAGCTGATCTATATCCGGAATAACTACAAGATTATCGCAAAAGAAGTTTCCTTTGTCGGGGTCATCGTATGGGGAACGTAAATCTTGTGTTTTTGCGCCTATTTTACCGTTAGTCTCATTATAAAACGCTGTAAGCTTATCGTTAAAATGCATATTTTTTATACCGTCTGGATAACTGTTAAAAAGTATAAGCCTGAACGCGATAACACCTATGACCGATATACATACGATTCCCACGAGAATTTTTAAAACAAGTCCCACTTTACTTTTTTTGTCGGGATTATAGTCATCGCTGTCATTATAATCAGCATATCTTTCTAAATCTTCCATATAATATTCCTTAACTGTTTTTATATATTATACATTAATATACGTGTGATGTCAATAAAATCATTTTAATGTTTAAAATAAATTAAAAAGCCGCAGTGACGGGCACCGCAGCTTTTTATTCAAAAATCGAATTAAGAAAGTTCTGCGAAATACTTAATTGTTCTTACCATCTGAGATGTGTAAGAGTTCTCGTTGTCGTACCAAGCAACAACCTGAACCTGATAAGTATCGTCATCAATCTTTGCAACCATGGTCTGAGTTGCATCGAAGAGTAAACCGTATCTCATACCGATAACGTCGGAAGAAACGATTTCGTCAGTATTGTAACCGAAGGATTCGGAAGCCTGAGCCTTCATTGCAGCGTTGATCGCATCAACAGTTACGTCCTTGCCTTTAACTACTGCTACAAGAATAGTTGTAGAACCTGTGCAGGTAGGAACTCTCTGAGCGGAGCCTATAAGCTTGCCGTTAAGCTCAGGGATAACAAGACCGATAGCCTTTGCAGCACCGGTAGAGTTGGGAACGATGTTCTGAGCACCTGCTCTCGCGCGGCGAAGGTCACCCTTTCTGTGAGGACCGTCAAGAATCATCTGGTCACCGGTGTAAGCATGAACGGTTGTCATGATACCGGACTGAATAGGTGCGTAGTCGTTAAGAGCCTTAGCCATCGGTGCAAGGCAGTTGGTTGGGCAGGATGCAGCAGAGATGATTTTGTCATCAGCTGTAAGAGTATCATTGTTTACGCCGTAAACGATGGTCTTAAGATCCTTGCCTGCGGGAGCGGAAATAACAACCTTTTTCGCACCTGCGTTGATGTGAGCCATTGATTTCTCAGTTGAGGTGTAGAAGCCTGTGCACTCAAGAACAACGTCAACACCAAGCTGACCCCAAGGGCAGTTAGCAGCGTCCTTCTCAGCGTAGATTTTGATTGTCTTGCCGCATACTGTGATGCTGTCCTCAGTAGCTGAAACGGTGTCAGCATACTCATACTTACCCTGAGCGGTGTCGTACTTAAGAAGGTGAGCAAGCATTGTGGGGCTTGTGAGGTCGTTAATTGCTACGATTTCATAGCCCTCTGCGCCGAACATCTGTCTGAATGCAAGACGTCCGATACGGCCAAAGCCGTTGATAGCAACCTTTACATTTGCCATTTTTAAAAATCCTCCAAAATATAATTTATTCTATTATAAACTTTTATAGGGCGGTATTCCATTCCCCGCCATTTTATATTTTATCATATTTTTTATTAATATGCAATAGAATTGTATAATTTTTATCAAATTTGTGTATAACTCTTAAAAAACAAAGTTTTTTTTCGATTTTTTTAGTGAAAAATATTGGGGGTTGACTTTTTTCAAAATATTTAGTATAATTACACTCGACTGAATGGGGCAATCGCGCGGTATGTTGCCGAAAGGTATTACCGTGAGGAAAGTCCGGGCTTCACAGGGCAGGATAACGGATAACGTCCGCCGAGGGTGACCTCCGGGAAAGTGCAACAGAAATAAACCGCCGCATATGCGGTAAGGATGGAAAGGCGAGGTAAGAGCTCACCCGAACCTATGGCAACATAGGCTCGCTGTAAACCCTATCCGAAGCAACACCTTGAATTCCGAATTTTATTCGGGCGGCTGCCCGCTGTTTTTCATGGTGGCAGAACCCTTCTGGGTTTGAACCGCGCGGTAACGCACGGTGAAGATAGATGATTGCTGCGTCACACGACGTACAGAACCCGGCTTACAAGTTCAGTCCAACAAGATTATTTTAGCACGGCATTTCCTTATGCCGTGCTTTTTAAAAAGCGCAGAGCATATAATTTCTTAAAGTATTTTTTGTTTTTTGTTTTATTTTTGTAAATTTTCGGGTTTTATGCTTGAAAAAAAAAGAGAATAGAATTATAATATTAGGAGTTGTATGTTTTATTATAACGGAAAAGAAATCAGGCGGGTTGGTTTCTTAGGATTCGGAAAATCCAACCTGGGTATATTTTCTTATTTATCGGGCCGCTATGATTTTGAGGTCACTTTAAGAGCTTCTACCCCCATCGATGCATCTCACATTTGTCCGAAATTCGCTTATTTCGGGAAAGACGCGCTATCGAACATAGATGAGGATATCTTGTTTTTATCTCCTTCAGTAAGGCGAGATGTCTGTGAAATCGAAATTGCACAAAGCAAGGGGATCCTTATCTCCTCCGATGCAGAGTTTTTCTTTGAAAATTCTCAATCCGATGTGTACGCGGTTACCGGCTCGGACGGAAAAAGCACTACCTCTTATTTGACATCATATCTGCTTAAAAACGATTACAAAAACACAGTTTGTTGCGGAAATATCGGTGAGTCCATGACACCGCATCTTAACGATCCTTCAGATACTGCATATACAACCGAGCTTTCAAGCTTCCAGCTAATGTACCTGTCACCAAAGAACACAAGGTGCGTTATAACCAATATTACACCGAATCATCTTAATTGGCATAAGTCCTTTGAGGAGTATATTACCGCAAAAACTCATATACTTGAAAATTCAAAGGAACGAATATTCAATTTTGACTGTAATATTTCAAGGAACATCGCAAAAAGCTATAAAGTTTTCGCTGTTTTTTCAAAGAATTACTCCGAAGATTATTTAAGAAAATGTGTGAGTGCTGATTTATACATAACATTATGTGATGGAAGCATTACCGTTTGCGGTGAAAAAATTTTAAAAGCAACCGATATATTTGTCAGTGGAGAACATAACGTACTTAATTTTATGGCAGCCATTGCTATGTCTTACGGTAAAGCCAGAAAAAAGGACATCGAAAACCTTGCAAAAACTTTCAGAGGACTCCCGCACAGATGCGAGTTCGTTTGTGAATCTAACGGTGTAAAATTCTACGACTCTTCTATTGACTCATCTCCGAACAGATGCGCCGCGACCCTAAAATCGATGCAAAATAAAGTAATTCTTATACTTGGCGGACGTTCAAAAGGCCTTGACTATAAGGAACTCCTATCGGTTTTAGAAGAAAAAACGAGATTTGTTGTACTTACAGGTGAAGTCGGTGAAAAAATAAAAGAGCTTATTATAGACAACGGCTGTAGCGGTATAAAGTTTGAATACAAACACGATTTCTACGATGCAATTGAGCGTGCGGCACGTGAAGCTAAAACGGGAGATACAGTTCTTCTCTCCCCCGCCGCAACAAGCTTTGACAGATTCAGTAATTTTGAGGAACGCGGAAACGCATTTAAAGAACATATACGATATTTAAATCGAAAGGATATTAAAAGTTAAAATGAAAAAAATATGCGAATTTATTTTACTTCTCGCGATGGCTACAGCCTCGTTAATTATGTTTAGCTCCTGCTCAGACGGCTCTGACATTCCCGAAGGAATGCAGCTTGTGTTTGGCTCTGAAGCCGATGGCTACTACTTTTATGCTCCTGAAGAGTGGACGGTATCAAATATAGGAGAAATAAAATCAGCGTATGCATCTCGTGTCGACAGCACATCGGTAAGCTTTGCGGAAGTCTTTCCAGAAGCAGACGTAACAGGCGCGGATAAGGAAGAATATTTCTTTAATTCATATTTTAATGACAGCCTTGAAGAATTTCCCGATTCGATGAAGCCGACGGTAACTCTTAACGGAGAAGCGACGGTTTTCGGTAAAGAAAGCGAGGCGGCAGACAAGGCCGTTAAATATACGTACAACTACGAATATTCAGACAACACGTTTGGATTCATGCAGATACTTATCAAGGAAAAAAACAGATACTTCGTATTCACCTTCTGCGCTCTTCTTGAACAAAGGACCGACGGAAAAACGTATTATGATTATTACCTTGAAAAGCTCCAAAAGGTTATTGAAGAATTTAGGTTCGTTGAGACAACTGAAGAAAAAGAAAAAACCGAATATAAGAAAGACTCAGACGGTTTTATATTAATCAGCGACAAGAAACTTGCAGGATTTGAACTTTACGTTCCCGAAACGTTTATTCCCGATTATTCAAGCGCTATCGTCAGCGCAACACACTCCGACGGCTCAAACATCAACATAACCGAAGCAACCGGCACGGGTGAACAGCCGAGCGAATATATTATGCGCCGTTTTGCAGAAATCGAAAAAGTTACAGGAAGTAAAGTAATTTGCGACAAAGCAAACTACAGCGAAAACGGAGAAACAACCGATGTAACTCATGAATTGGTACAGTTCGGCAATGCAAAAGCGGGATACGCATACGAATATAAGTATACATACAACGGAAGTACGTATCACATTTATCAGGTGCTTGCAATAGACGGCTTTGGAATTTTTTATGACGGTTACGTATTTACTTACACGGCAAAAGACGCAAACTATCCTTTGCATACCGACGAAATAAAATCTATAATTCAAAAGGTTGCATTTTGATGGAACAGAAAAAAAGCATATATCTTGACAACAGTGCAACAACAAAAATATGTCCTGAAGCATTGCGCAAATACAACGAGGTTTCAAACGACTGCTATGGAAATCCCTCATCGCTTCATTTGCTTGGGCTTAACGCTGAAAAAGAGTTAAACGCTGCACGCTCCGCTATTCTCTCCTCTATCGGTGAAAGGGATTCAACGGTTATATTTACGGCATCCGGCAGCGAAGCAAACAATCTTGCTATAATCGGCAGGGCACTATCAAAGGAGCGCTACAAGCGCGGCTCAAAAATCATTACAACAGAGGGAGAGCATGCGTCCGTTTCCTCTCCTTTTGACAAGCTTTCCTCACTCGGATTCAACTGTGTAAAAATTCCAACAAAAGGCGGAAAACTTGACACGGATGCTCTTGTACGTGAAATAACACCCGATACAATACTTATCAGCATTATGATGGTAAACAATGAAACAGGCGCTCTTTACGATGTTGCGGCGGTCTCAAAAATTATGAAAGAAAAAGCACCCGATGCTATTCTTCACGTTGACGCAACGCAAAGCTATATGAAGCTTAGATTCACAAAACGCACGCTTGGAGCTGACATGATAACACTATCCTCTCATAAGATAGAAGGTCCGAAAGGCGTTGGTGCTCTTGTTGTAGATAACAAAATAATAAAAAACAGGGGACTCTCTCCGCTTATACTTGGAGGAGGTCAGGAGGGTGGTTTACGCTCGGGAACAGAAAATGTCCCTGCAATAGCTGCATTCGGTGAAGCAGTACGTATTGGACAAGCAAATATTGACAAAAATATCAAAAAACTTTCTTCGCTAAGAAGCTATCTCATTGAAAAGCTTAAAAGTACAGAGGAACTTAAGGTCATAAGCATTACGGAGCCAGAATCACACGCTCCGCATATTCTTAACGTTACCCTACCCGGAATAAAAAGCGAAACCGTACTTCATTATCTCTCTTCTCTCGGAATATATGTTTCAAGCGGGTCGGCTTGTTCTTCAAACACAAATCACACCTCGTCAGCTCTCACTGCATACGGAAGAAGTACGGAAGAAGCAGATTCGTCTGTCAGAATAAGTTTTTCACACAGGAATGAAAAAGAGGATGTTGACGCACTTTGCGAAGGACTTACATCCGCGCTTAAAAAACTTGCGAGGATAAGAAGATAACATGACACAGTTGACTTTAATAAGCGTCGGCACTCTCAAAGAAAGCTATTTGAAGGATGCTTTTTTCGAATATAAAAAACGTCTCTCGCAATACGCGAGAGTTGAAGAAATCAACATAAAAGAGGAAACAATAAAAAACGAAGACGACCGCGCAGAAGTTATAAAAGCTCTCGATGCCGAGGGCGCGAAAATCATTTCCGCAATTCCGAAAGACTCTTATGCTATAGCACTGTGCGTTGAAGGAAAGGCGCTAGACTCTCCGTCACTTGCTAAGGTTATAGGAGACGCGCAGGACTCTAAGGGCAGAATTGCACTTGTAATAGGCTCATCACACGGACTTTCGGAAAACGTAAAAAAGGAATGCGACCTGCGCCTCTCTTTTTCAAAGCTTACGTTTCCCCACCAATTGATGCGCGTTATCCTCATGGAGGCTCTTTACCGTTCATTCACGATAATCGCGGGAAAAAGATATCATAAATAAAGGGGGTGTCTCAAATGCAAAAATTTGAGACACCCAAAAATTTTAATAAGGGGACAGTCAGATTTGAGGAAAAAGCGTCGTTTTTCAAGGCGAGAGGCGTATTCTCATACGTTGAAGCTTGAAAACGGTGGTAGAAAAAGTCTATAAAAAGAGAAGAAATCCGCAGGATTTCATCATTATGCTGTCTCATTTGCGTTTTTGCTGCATTTGAGTCTTTTTTATTTTATTTTTAGACTTTTTCGGTTTTACCAAATGTGACAGCCCCTTTTACTTAATTCAACCGGAAAAGACTGTGCCATTGATGCGTTTGAATACGCTTTATCTCCCGTAACCTCTTTGATTATTTCAATAAATTCAGGAATTTCTACGCATTTATCTCTTGATTCAAGCTCTGTTTCCATAATGCAACTCTTTTTCCACTCGGGATATACGTCAATCTCGAACGTCTGCCCGTGATACTCAAATGAATGCCTTACCTTTACTATAGGAACAGTTCCCTGTTTGATTTTTTGAAAAATGGATTTAAATTCCATTTCGCTGATTTCTCTTTCGTCTTCATATGAGCTCATTTTATCTATTCTAATTTTTTTAGTCTCGGTATATACCGTTTTCCCATTGATTTTTCTGCTTCTTACCCTGTGTGTCACGCGAGGCGATGACTCTATATATATTTGCACTATTTCCGATATGGAATACTCATTGCAATTTTTCATTTGTTCTATATCGGGAATTCTTATAATATATTTACGTTCTATCTCTACCGGAATAGGATTCATATCAATCTCCACAATTATAATTTATATATTAAGTCTACCATATTACTCATTGATTTTCAAGTCTTATATATTATTTTATAAAAATTAACATATTCTTTTTTGAGACCTATTGACTTGTTGTGCTTTTTATGCTAAAATAATAAAAATAATATTTGTCAATCATCGAAAGGAAGACATAATTATGGCAGAAGATACATTGCTCACCGACGAGCAGCTTGCAAAGAAGAAAAAATGGCAGGCAATTTGGGACAAGGTAACTACCGGAATACTAATCGCACTCATGGCTTCTCCCTTGTTGATTTTAGGCTACATATTTACGTGGTTCCTTACAAAATAAAAGATATCGGGCAATGCCCGATATCTTTTATTTTTTATCCTTTTATTGAATTTACTACATACTCTGCAAAGATTTTCGAGCCCTCTTCAGTAAAGTGAACTCCGTCTCTGTAAAGAGCCTCATAGTTACCATGATTTTTGACAAAATAACGAGTATCCACAAGAATCGCGTCGGCTTCAGCCGCTATTTCCTTTTGCATAGGATACGTTCCCGTCTCAAGTATACTGTTTGATATATGAAGCGTGTTATCATCAACAACGGGTGGAGAAGTTAAAACAACTATATCAGCATCCGGACAAGCGTCTCTGAAGCTTCTTATCAAATCAAGGTACGCAGTCTTATAACCTTCTTTTATATCATCCCAAACGTACTTAGGAACTCCGTTTTCAACCTTAGTCGCATCGTTTGTTCCAAGCATTATAATAATAACGTCAGGTTCAAACGCTATACATTGTGAATACTTTTCACAGACTGTTTTATAAGGACCGTTACCGTCGGTATTGCTATACTGACTCACAGCTATTCCCGACTGACCGAAATTGCCTATACTAACGGACGAATCTAAATATTTATCCAAAGAATCGACATAATCAAAGCCTGAGGTGCACGTCAAGCTATCTCCCACACACGCAACCTTCAAATAAGCTTTAGCAGACGCTCTGAATTCGTACGTAAGATATTTCGTT
Source organism: Eubacteriales bacterium (assembly GCA_045532675.1). Taxonomy (GTDB): domain Bacteria; phylum Bacillota; class Clostridia; order Oscillospirales; family CAG-272; genus UBA1740. Next base: position 20,103 of record JAZSGJ010000030.1, read on the forward strand.
TGACCCATAAGTACGTCAAGCTTTATATCCGAATATCCCTCGTGATTAACGAAAGTCAAAACCAATTCGTCACCAGATACGTTTGCTTTTACGGCATTTGTATTCGAAGAAGAAACGTTATACTTCACGGAAGAACCGTTTTTATTCACATATTCAGTCAAGTCGATTTTAACTGAAGAAGTTGAATTCGGGAAACATCCTTTCGTAACGTCGGGCATTTCGGATATTAAAGTAGGAATGGCTATCCATTTTGCGTACACGGTAATGTCCTCGGAATATCCGTCGTCAATCGTTTCCGCTGACACAACAAATCCGTCATCCATAAACCAACCGTCAAATATATAACCGTCTCTTGTCGGCTTGAAATCCGAAAGTGAGAGACTTTCTCCGTACGTATATTTATCTGGGAGATTATCACACACACCGTCACTCAACTCGAAAGATATATTATACTGACAAGGCGTCCATTTAGCGTAAAGCTTCAAGGAGTCCGAAACGTCAACACCTGAAGAAAACTTGGTGGTCAGTTTTTTATCAACGAACCAGCCGCCAAACGTATAGTTTTTAAGAGTGGGAACTACCTTTGAAAAATCGGGCATATTTCCTTCTTCATAAGTTTTTGGAGCATCAGTCGGAAGCTTTCCTTGTCCAACGTCGTATTCAACGCTAATTTCAGCCGGAGGTTCTTTTCCGCCGCATGATACGAGTAGCATAAGTGTGCAAAACACAAGCAGCATTATGCAAAACGCGCCTAATTTTCTTGTTTTCATAACAAATCCTTCCTGTCTTTTATTTAATATTTTATATAAATTATTCGTCCGATATAAAATTCTTCCTCTTCCATCTGTAAAGAGTACCGTATAATATGTTATATTTTCCCAGAAGATTCTTCTTAGATGTTAGCTTCTCTTCCATTATATATTTATACATTATTTTTCACAGTTTTTGCGTAACAATATTATAATTCAATTATAGCATAACATTTTACACTTATCAAGTGGTTTTGTAAATTTTTTTTTGGGCGTTGAAAAATTCTATCGTTTATGCTAAAATAAAAACATAAAATTCTATTTCAGTTTTGGAGTCTTAAATGAAAAATATTAAAGAATACAGAATGATTTATCAAGCAATACTTGACGCGCTTGAAAACGCTCCTCTTGACAGAGCCACACTTATTAAAGAAGCTATAAAGTGCTTTGCTCTTTCAAAAAAAGAAATGAATGATAACAGCACTAACGGCAGGCTTAACGTTTTACGTAGCATGTGCGGCACGATAATAAATGAGATGCATAACCGTTCTCTTATATCGAGGGATTCGGATTATCTTTATCACAAATGCACTGAAAAGCCTGTGGCGATAAGAGCAGAAAGATGCGAAGAAGAAATACTCCGACTGATAAAAGAATCGCCAAAAACAAAGCTTGAATTAAAGGATACACTCGTTCAGTTTTTCGGTACAGATGAAACCTCAACTGTAAAGGACGATAACATACTTTTTACATATATTGGACAAATGCTGAAGCGACTTGTTGCCGAAAGGATGCTGAGTTACGACGGTTCCGTATACAGCATAGCTCCTGCCCGCTCCGCCGAAATAAAAAACAGACAGGAAATTCTCTCGCTGAAATCCGATTTTCTTTCAATTATTCATTCAAAAGGCGGAGAATTTTTCGAGCACTACTTCATGAATCTGCTCGAGAGATATCTTATTAGATGCGGAAAAACCGTAACCGAAAGTTTTGTAACAGGAGGCTCTGCCGACGGCGGAATCGACGGAATAGCAAAAACCGTTGACTCGCTCGGTTTCAGAGAAACGATTATGGTTCAAACGAAAAACCGTAACGAAGTTACAAACGAGACCGATATAAGAGGATTTTACGGAGCGGTATGCGCAGCGCAGGGGTCACGCGGGATATATGCAATAACCGCTGATTTTCATCCGATGGCTAAGAAATTTCTTGACTCAATAGATAATTGCGTCGGTGTAAACGGAGACAAAATTTTTGCTATGGCAGCGGATTGCTCGTATGGTCTGATTCGTGAAAACGGAAAGCTTACCATAGATACCGAGCTTCTTTTGGGGTGATTAAATATGGACTTTTCAAAATATACGAAAAAGAAGGCTACAAATTGCGAAAGCTGCGAATTCTACCGGTATGACGAATATTTAGATTCATATTCATGTACCCTTTCACTTGACGAGGACGAGATGATAAATTTCATATCCGGCATGACAATAGAATGCAAATACTATCGATACTACGATGAATACAAGAGCGTACAAAAGCAAATTTAACAAAAAGCTTACGGATTTTTCGTCATTTTGACAGAAAAGTCCGTTTTTTAAAAAAGTTTTTATTTTTTGATCGTTAGAAAACGAGAGATATTAAGAGAAAAAGAGAGAAAACAAGAGCTTGTGATTTCTAAATCGATTTTTCCAAAAAAACTTTCAAAAAACCATTGACAAGATATGTAATATATGCTATAATATGTAGGCTTGAAAAAAGAGCCGCACACATGGTGCGGAAAACAAAAATTCGGAGGAAATAAAATGTCCACATTTATGGCTAACAAAGAGACCATCGAGCGCAGATGGTTCGTTATCGATGCAGCCGGTCAGCCTCTTGGCAAGACTGCTGTTAAGGCCGCTACTATTCTTCGCGGCAAGCACAGACCCGAGTTCACACCTCATGCTGACTGCGGTGAGTTTGTTATCATCGTAAACGCTGCAAAGGCTACCCTCACTGGTAAGAAGCCCGAGCAAAAGTTCTACCGTCATCATTCCGGTTATATCGGCGGTCTTAAGGAAGTAAACTACAAAACTCTTATGGCTACTCGTCCTGAGTTTGCTATGGAAATTGCTGTTAAGGGTATGCTTCCCCACAATTCCCTTGGTGACAAGGCTTTCACTCGCCTTCACGTTTATGCAGGCGAAAATCACGAACAGGCTGCCCAGAAGCCCATCGTACTTGACTAATAGGGAGGATAAAGAATATGTATACAAGCGCTAAGCCTTATTTCTACGGCACAGGCAGAAGAAAGAAGTCTGTTGCAAGAGTTCGTCTCTACCCCGGTTCAGGTGTTGTAACCATTAACGGAAGAGATATTGATGATTATTTCGGACTTGAGACTCTCAAGCTCATCGTTAACCAGCCCTTCGGTGTTACCGAAACTGTTGGTAAATTTGATATCGTTGCAAACGTAAACGGCGGAGGATTCTCCGGTCAGGCAGGAGCAATCCGTCACGGAGTTGCTCGCGCACTCGTTCTTGCTGACGAGACCTATAAACCCCTTCTTAAGAAGGCAGGTCTTCTCACTCGTGATCCTCGTATGAAGGAAAGAAAGAAGTATGGTCTCAAAGCCGCTCGTCGCGCTCCTCAGTTTTCAAAGAGATAATTTTCTCACTAATAAAGTCCCGAAAACCCAGTGTTTTCGGGACTTTTCTTATGCCGTTTGTCGCATTTTGCCGCAACGGTTTCTTTTTTATTCATCAAACATAAGGAACTTATATGCAGGGATATTCAACACTTTTGCAATCTCAAAAAGGGTATCAAGAGATACCGCCTTATTAATATTGGGGGCTTCAACGTGACCAATGAAAGCAGGGGTACGGTTTATTTTCTCTGCCAACTGCTCTTGTGTCATACCGCGCAATTTGCGGTAATATGCAATCTTTAAACCGAGCTGCATATACTCGGATTCATACTGTAAATTCATAGCTCCACCTCACTAATAATATT
>JAZSGJ010000001.1:0-3451 GCA_045532675.1 Eubacteriales bacterium
ATTACAAGTATTTGTGTATGTTTTCACTTCAAAGTGTTCTTTTTTGCACTTTTAAACGTTCTGAGCGTTTATTATATGCTTTATTCGGATGTTTCTATTTTTTGATAGTAATATTTTTGATTTTTTCGATGTTTCACGTGAAACAATACGATTTTTCTGCAGTTGTTTTAAAGTTTTTTCGCTTTTGACGCGCCCCAACTGTTCGAATATATGTTTTTTTCTCAGGTATAAGCTTCGTTTTGGAGTAATTATTTTTTCTGTCCCTTTTACTGCTTTTATGGCACGTAATGTTTATGGCAGTAATAATTTGCGTCTTGACCAATCTTGATGTATTTTAGCTCGTTCACGCGCGCGTATTATTATGCGATAGGTTTAGACTGTATTTCACCACTATATCTTGTGTTCTTTCCCGCTTTTCGCTCACTATATATTGTTTTGAGCCTTGCTCGAATATCCGTTATTCATAATCGGTAACGCGTGTTTTTCGTTTGGATACTATTTATTCGTTTTAAACGGTTAGAACTCCCAGTAAAATCACAATAAAACTTCAAACCGTAAAACAGCATTAATACGCAAGGCACATCAGGATAGATGAAAGGATAACGAAGCATATAAATCGTCTGCCGATGATTATATGATAGCTGTTAGTGTGATGTATGGTGCCGATTAAGGAGTTAAACGTAAAATTATATTTGCTCACGGTACTATAGAAGAGACTATTATAACGCGCATTGTTGAGATTGATGTGTATCATGAAGCAGAATTAAGTAAAAAAAGAGGGTATATGCGACTGAACGCAAAGGAACACGAACAAAGACCGGGGAGATACTCCATGTACACACCCGATTTGATTATTGAGAATTTTTCAAAATCAAAAAACTGTCTCGGCTGCAGTTCGAGAAATAGCAACCAACTCGGAATTAACCGAAGAGCGGGTAGCAATAGTACATAAGAAGCTGAAAGCGGAATACGAAATTTAATAACACCGATTGCAGACGCTTTTACCAATGTAACCAAAAAAATCCGTAAGGTAAGACGGCTCGGAAAGCAGTATATGGTAGAGGGTACGAAAAAGCGCAACTATCTCTATGATCCTATTTAAACGGTAATCGAAGTAGAAAGCGCTTACCTCAAGAACAAGAAAATCAAACACGCCGGTAGGAATCGTATTACTCCCAAAATGAATGCATCGTACCTTAATGCCGTAAACCGAGGCAATACGGAAACGGCTCAGAGGTTGGTCAATGAGGCGGCTAATAATGCAATGCCTTATTCTATACTTCATGAGGAATATGCAATTACAACGGGTGAAGAAGACAATGGTACCCTTATAAAAATGTATCATGGCTCAGGAGCAAAGGACTTCTGCACATTTAAGAAAAACGATGGGCTCTTGGCAAGGGAATCTGTATCTCAAGCAATTAGGACGAAGCGGTAGAATAATAGATAAGCTTGGGATTGTACGGATGGTTGATAAATATTCGGATATTTGGAATGGCGATATATATGATGATCTTGGCAGCATTTGTGATGCGCTTGAGTCCGAGGGTTATGTGAGAACGTTCTATGCGGACGTGACAAACGAAAGCCAACCTTAGTCACAGTAAGGTTTACACCAAAGAAAGCGCAATGAAGCTTGTCAAGGAGCTTGCACCAAATATAAGGAATCGTTCCTTTGAGGCTTTGAGTAATGAGCTTTGGAGAGGACTTAATACCTACGTCACTGTTGATGACAAGACGAAATTTGCAAGCGATATGGCACAGCAATTCGTTGATAGGATGATGGTCGATACGCTTGAGAAGAATCCTGCGTGGGAAGAAGCTACCGAGAAGATCGCATACATCAAGAGCGGCATCAACCGTCTCAGCTTTATGCCCAACGAATTGACCGAGCTTGAGCATATTCTTGATTAGGATGGTCTCAAGAAAGCTTGATACGCTTGCGAAAGCCGCAAGATCAAAATATACAAAGAGCGTCCGGGTGCAATGTTAACCGATGACGTTCATTCAATTCCAAGAGCAAAAAAATAACGCTTACGGGTTTTACGAGTTTCGTCGGCACCCACAATCAAACAAAGCTTTTATTGCGCTCAGAGGGCAAAATTTCGCCTCTGAGCGCTTTTGTTCGTTCGCCTCGGTGAACATCGCATAATATACTCCAGAGGCCAAAATACGCGTTTTAAAAGAGAATAAAACACCTTCTGCTATAAAATATCCCTTGGAAACACCGCAGGCAATAATGACGATCCATTCCACCGCAACGCAAGGAGATCGCTATTAATAGGGAATCTCACCGGGCAAATTTCATCCGTCTCTTGCCTGAATTTTGATTTTTCACGGTTTTTCCTCGATCCCGGCAGTAAATGCCTGCGCAGTTCTATGTTCTAGCTATGAAGGCGTTCTTTTTAGCTAAGAGAGCGCCACCTCGGCAATTAGTCCTTCAATCATTTATTTGCGCTGTGCAGCCGTCTTTTTGCGCTTTCAAGATATTTTTGTGAAACACTCTTTTCTCGCTTCGCGCGAGCGTTATTTAAGCCGAGGAGGCATCAATTCAACAGATTAACGGATCCGAATTAAGAGATAGGTGCGGATAAGGGAATAGTTCAAGTTTCGCCGACGCCAAAGGATATTTATCGACATACAAGAAGTGATAAAGGAGCAAAACGTCAACAAAACGGATCCAAGCAATCTGCACATACACGAACACCGCTCGTTTTTCTTTGTACGTTTCACCGCGTCTATGCCGTGAAAACTCACCGAAGAGCCTATCTGCAGCGTTGACGTTTAATAAGGCGGTGTTGCCCATTATTTAGGCTAAGCGTTCTTTATTAGAACGTCGGCAGAATATCCTACTATGCCCCCATCAAGCAGCGCTTTACAGGCGCTTTTTTAGGCTTTTAGACGGATAGTAAAGCTCAAGCAACCAAAATCGCACCTTATCTGCTCAGATCGGTGAAAATATGCGAATTTAAAGCGCAAAAGCCGTCTTTGATCCGGGGGTTTTCATAGCTAAAATGCAAAACAAAAATAGTTTGTCAAAATTGGTATTTTTTTCGCATATTTATATTGACAATTTCTTATATTTAATGTTATAATTGAGGTGCATTATTTTTGTTTATTCATATTTTTCGGGGGTTTTGGGCGTTTTTGATATCCATGCCTACAATTTTAAGGCAGAACAGTACTCTCGGCATCCGAAGGATAGGTATATCATCTTCAGGAGGAGCAATATGGGAAAGATAGTTTCCTTTTCTAACCAAAAGGGCGGAGTCGGCAAGACAACGTCCTGCGTTAATATTGCCGCTCAAATAGCTAACAAGGGAAACAAAAAGGTCCTTATGATAGACATGGATCCCCAGGGAAATGCTACGAGCGGTCTCGGTTTACCAAAATCTAAGATAAAAAAGACGATCTACGATGTAATAATTGGTCAATGCGACGTTCATGATGC
>JAZSGJ010000038.1:0-12530 GCA_045532675.1 Eubacteriales bacterium
GACACATCGCTCTTGACCAATAATTGAATTCGTGCATAATAAAAATATCGAAGAAAAAATTTAAGAAATCTTTTTTGTCAAAATTTTTTCTCTCATTGTTGTATAATTATCTCGCTTTCTTGTGGATTTTTTGTGGTAATTAAATTATACAACAAAGCAAGCGGATGCTCAATACCTTTCGGTAAAAAGCATCCGCTTTTTTCTTCTTTAGGCTGTCTTAATGAGACAGCCCCTTTGTTATTTTAGTTTAATTTCAGTTATGCCGACTTAATATACGATAAATCAAAATTTATTATAAGATATCAGTGCGTGAACTGGCTGTTATAGAGGTTAGAGTAGAATCCGCCCTTTGCGAGAAGCTCGTCGTGCTTGCCTTGTTCGACGATATTTCCGTTATTCATAACGAGGATAACGTCCGCGTCGCGTATAGTTGAGAGACGGTGGGCGACGATAAAGCTTGTTCTGCCCTTCATCATAGTACCGAAGGCGTCCTGTATTTTCATTTCGGTACGTGTGTCTATAGACGAGGTTGCCTCGTCAAGAATCAGCATTGGGGGAAGCACTAGCATTACGCGCGCAATGGAGATGAGCTGTTTCTGTCCCTGCGAAAGATTTCCGCCTCCCTCTCCGATTACGGTGTCATAACCGTCTTTAAGCCTTTTTATAAAGCTGTGGGCGTGAGCCGCTTTAGCTGCAGCGATAACCTCCTCGTCGTTTGCGTCGGGATTTCCCGTTTTTATATTGTCCTTGATGCTGCCGTCCGAAAGCCAGGTGTCCTGGAGCACCATGCCGTAATTTTTTCTGAGAGATTTTCTCGTTGTGCTTCTCACGTCCTCTCCGTCAACCGAAACCGAGCCGGAATTTACGTCGTAAAAGCGCATTAGCAGATTGATAAGCGTTGTTTTTCCGCATCCCGTAGGACCTACTATCGCTATTTTCTGACCCGGCTTAACGCTGAGATTCAGATTTTCAATAAGCTTCTTTTCGGGTACGTAGGAGAAAGAGACGGAGTTAAGCGTAACGCTGCCCTCTGTCTCGCCAAGAACGGTTGCGCCCTCAGCGTCAGGAATCTCGGTTTTTTCTTCTATAAGCTCGAAAACGCGGGACGCGCAGGCAAGAGAGTTCTGAAATTCGGTGATAACGCCGGATATTTCGTTAAACGGCTTTGTGTACTGATTTGCATACGCAAGGAGAACCGAAAGCTCTCCAACGGTAAACGCACCACCGCCCCCGATTACCATAAGCGCTCCGAAAAGAGCGACAGCCGCGTAAACTACGCTGTAAACGAAGCGTGTCGTAGGGTTCGTTAAGGAAGAGAAGAATATCGCGCGCAGCGAAGCTTTCTCAAGTCTGTCGTTAACCTCTCTAAAGGCTTCAAGCGCCTCGTCCTCGTGCGCGAACGCTTTAACTACGTTCTGATTTTCAAGCATCTCGTTTATAAGCGCCGTTTGCTCGCCCTTAGTTGCCGATTGAAGCTTGAACATGCTATACGTTTTTGAAGCAATAAATTTAGCAATGAAAAGCGAGAGCGGGGTAAGAACTACAACGACTATCGCTATCTGCCAATTGATTACGAGGAGAAGAACGAGAGTTCCGAGGATCGTGAGAACACCCGTGAAAAGCTGTGTGAAGCCGAGAAGCAGACCTTCCGAAAACTGTTCGGTGTCGTTTATAACGCGGCTGACAAGCTCTCCGTGAGATTTTGTGTCAAGATAGGAAAGCGGAAGCTTTTCAATTCTTGTGAATGCGTCGAGTCTTACGTCGCGCGCAACGCTATATGCGATTTTATTATTAATAGTGCTCATAAGCCATTGCGATATCGCCGTTATGACAATGAGCACTGTGGCAAATCCGAGGATTTTCGCAATACCGCTAAAGTCAACGTTTCCGTAGCCTACGATAAGGTCGATAGCGTCACCGATAAGCATCGGTACGTAAAGTGTAAGCGCAACGGTTATAAGCGCGAGTAGCATCGATACGGGCAATAAAAATTTGTATCTTCCGATATAGCGGAGGACTTTCCTAAGCGTTTTGGTGTTTTTTACGTTCGCCACGGTCAAGCCTCCTTTTTAAACTGTGAATAGTATATTTCCTGATACACGGGGCAGGTGTTAAGCAGCTCCGCATGGGCTCCTATGCCCACGGCTTCACCGTCGTCAAGCACGATTATTTTGTCAGCGTGCATTATTGACGAGGCGCGCTGGGAAACGATGAACACAGTCCGCTCACCCGCCATATTTCTGATAGCCAAGCGAAGCGAAGCGTCGGTTGCAAAGTCAAGCGCGGATGCGGAATCGTCAAGAATCAGAATTTCGGGATTTTTAACGAGAGCTCTTGCAATCGTGAGCCTTTGCCTTTGACCACCGGAGAGGTTTCTTCCGCCTTGCTCGACTTTGAAATCAAGTCCGCCCTTGTCAAGCACGACACCCTTTGCCTGCGCTATCTCAAGAGCATCCAATATCTGTTCGTCGGTTGCAGATTTGTTTCCCCATAGCATATTGTCGCGTATGCTTCCGGTGAATAAAACAGCTTTTTGAGGAACGACGCCTATTTTTTCTCGAAGCGCTTCCGTATCAAAGGTTTTAACGTCTGCTCCGTCAATAAAGACAGCGCCGCCCGTCGCATCGTAAAAGCGGGGGATAAGGTTTACAAGTGAGGTTTTTCCCGAGCCTGTACCGCCTATGATGCCAACCGTGTCACCTTTTTTGACCTTGAATGATATATCGGTGAGGGAGGGGGCGCCCGAATTTTTATACTGCAAAGTAACGTTTGAAAACTCGACCGAGTAGGCTGAGCCGACACCGCCGGTTTCTTTTCCGCTTTCCTGAGAGCTTTTTACGTCGAGTATAGACTGTATTCTCGCGGCGGAGGCAAGAGCCTTCGTTATTGAGATTATAAGATTTGCAAGCTTTATGAGCTCGACGAGTATTTGCGACATGTAGTTGTAAAGAGCGATGACCATGCCCTGAGAAATAATTCCGTCGTAAACTCTTATAGCGCTTACGTCGATTAGCCAGAGTATCGCAAGGTTTATAAAAACATAGGTCAAGGGATTCATAAGAGCCGAGAATCTTCCTACGTACTTCTGCGTTGCCGTAAGGTCGGAGTTCTTTTCTTTAAATTCCTTGATTTCGTTTTCCTCACGGCAAAATGCGCGGATAACGCGCACACCCGTGAGATTTTCCCTCGTTTTTGAAAGGACCCTGTCAAGCTTTGACTGCACCTTTTTGTAAAGGGGCATTGATATGAGCATTATTCCGAAAACGACTACCGAGAGCGCGGGGATTACCGCTGCAAATGTGAGCGCCGATTTCACGTCTATCGTAAACGCCATTATCATTGCTCCGAAAACGACGAAGGGGGAGCGCAGAAGGAGTCTTAAGGCAAGGTTTAATCCCGTCTGAACCTGGTTTGCGTCTGAGGTCATTCTCGTTATGAGGGTTGACGTTCCGAGGGTGTCTATTTCGGTATAGGAGAGAGTTCCTATGTGGGAAAAAAGAGCGTATCTCAGCTTGGTGACGTACCCGACAGATGCCTTGGCGGCAAAATATTGCGCCACTACCGAAAAGGCGAGTCCGACAGCGCCGAGAAGAACGAGAAGCAGGCTCATTTTAACCGTGTATGCGCGGTCACCGTTTGCTATACCGTTATCTATAATTGCCGCGATAACGAGAGGAACGGTGAGCTCAAGGGCAGCTTCGAAAAGCTTGAAAAGAGGGCCGAGAATGCTCTCTGTTTTATACCCGTTCATATATTTGAGTAAATTTTTCATACGTTCTTCAGTGTTTGATTTTTACGTTGTAGGTATATATTTCGCTCTTTTGGGGAGCAAGTCTTTCCATTTTTCTCGTGTCGAAGTTTTCGTCGGTAACTCCGTCAGCGGGAACACCGTTCCAGGGCTCAAGGCAGATATATTTTGCCTCGTTAAACTCGTCCTTCCATATGCAAAGGTAGGGGAGATTGTCACTCCACTCAAAATCGAGACGGTACGGATGACCATCGGCACACATGGTGAGTCTGTTATTGTGACCTGTGAAAATCATGGTGTCGTTTTTGTATATTTCCTCTTCGCAAAGCTTGTACGCGCCGTCGGCTATAGGATATTTCTTGCTTTCCGGGCATGCGAACGGACCGTTCTGGAGTGGGAACCAGTTAAGCTCTGAGACATCTCCAAGGATGAGCTTGTAATCGTTTATATCAAGACCGTCACCCGCGGGAAGATTGAAACCGGGATGCCATCCGAACATATAGGGCAGGGGCTCTTTTCCGGTGTTTGTTACCTTAAACGTGAAAATAATGCTCTCGCCCTTGAGCTCATAGTCGGCAACTACGTTAAAGTCAAAAGGATATATCTTTTTGCTTTCGGAATTTGAGGAATAGGTCATCGTAATGTGACCGCCCTCTTTAGCCGCAACAGCAAATTCCATATCCTTTATGAATCCGTGAAGGTCCATTTCGTATTCCTTGCCGACATAGGTGTATTTCTGATTTTTAAGTCTTCCGCAAACGGGGAAGAGAAGCGGCGCGTGGCTTTCCCAGAACTTGCCTGTGTTTTGCCACATATATTCATATCCGTCATCTCCCTTAACCGAGACAAGCTCGGCGCCGAGAGTTGATACGGTTATGGTATAGTGCTCGTTTTTTATACTGCAGTTTTTCATTATTTTATCTCAATTCTATTATTTCTGTCGGTTTTATCAGTGCTTTTTCGTTTCAATTTCGTTAAGAATCTTAGCTGTAAAATCGTCAAGCGTGAATTTTCCGCCCTCACCCTCAACTCTTGCGCGGACGGTAACCGATGCGGTGTTCATCTCGTCCTCACCGACTACGAGCATATAGGGAACCTTAGAAAGCTGTGCCTCGCGTATTCTGTAACCGAGTTTCTCATTTCTGTCGTCAAGCTCAGCGCGAACGCCGACAGCTTTAAGCTTGTTTACAACCTCAGCTCCGTAATCGGCAAAGTCGGCAACTACGGGGATAACGGTTACCTGGGTGGGAGCAAGCCATACGGGAAGCGCGCCCGCATACTTTTCAAGGATAAGCGCGAGAGTTCTCTCGTAGCATCCCATAGAGGTGCGGTGAATGATATAAGGCGTCTTCATGGTGTTGTCGCGGTCGACGTATTCCATACCGAATTTCTTTGCAAGAAGCATGTCTATCTGTATTGTAACGATAGTATCCTCTTTACCGAATACATTCTTACACTGAATGTCAAGCTTAGGTCCGTAGAATGCGGCTTCATCAATGCCTATTACGTAGTTTTCACGTCCGAGATATTTATCAAGAAGATCTCCCATAATATTCTGAGCTTCTTCCCACTGCTCAGGAGTTCCCTCGTATTTGTCGGTGCGCTTGGGATCCCACTGTGAAAATCTGAATGAGCAGTCCTCCCAGAGTCCGAGTGTTTCAAGGCAGTATTTTGCAAGCTCAAGGCATCCCTTGAATTCCTCGGCAAGCTGGTCGGGGCGAAGAACGAGGTGTCCCTCGGAAATTGTGAACTGGCGCACTCTTATAAGTCCGTGCATCTCGCCCGAGTCCTCGTTTCTGAATAGCGTTGATGTTTCGCCAAGACGCATGGGAAGCTCTTTGTAGGAGCGTTTTTTGTTAAGAAATACCTGATACTGGAAGGGGCAGGTCATCGGTCGGAGCGCAAAGCACTCCTTTGTGTAGTCGCTGGGGTCACCAATAACGAACATACCGTCAAGATAATGATCCCAGTGACCCGAGATCTTATAAAGCTCTCTTTTTGCCATAAGAGGTGTCTTTGTAAGAAGGTAACCCCTCTTTTCTTCCTCGTCCTCTATCCATCTCTGAAGTCGCTGAATAGTTCTCGCGCCCTTAGGCAGAAGAATGGGGAGTCCCTGACCGACTGAATCAACGGTGGTGAAGTATTCAAGCTCGCGTCCTATTTTGTTGTGGTCGCGCTTGAGCGCCTCCTCCTGCATTTGTACGTATGCGTTAAGCTCGTCTTTTGTGGGGAAGGCGATACCGTAAACTCTCTGAAGCATCTTGTTGTTCTGGTCGCCTTTGTAGTAAGCGCCGGTGCATTGAGTAAGCTTGAACGCCTTTACCGCGCCGGTCGAATGAAGGTGCGGACCTGCGCAAAGGTCGATATACTCGCCCTGCTTATAGAAGGTAAGCGTAGCGTCGTCACCGAGGTCCTCAATTCTTTCAACTTTATAAGGCTCGTCAAGCTTCTGCATAAGCTTTATAGCTTCGTCCTTGTTAAGAACACTTTTTTCAATGAGAAGGTTTTCTTTCACTATTTTCTTCATTTCCGCTTCAATGTTTTTAAGTATTTCGGGCGTGAAGGGAACGTCGGAATCAAAGTCCTGGAAAAATCCTGTATTTGTCGCGGGACCGATAGTCTGCTTTGTGTTCGGGTAAAGTCTCTTAACAGCCTGCGCCATTATGTGCGCCGCTGTGTGACGGAATACGTGCTTCCCGTCCTCGTCCTTAAAGGTAAGAAGCTGAACATCGGCATCCTCCGATATCTTCGTTGAAAGCTCTGTGAGAGTTCCGTTAACCTTGCAGGTAATAACCTCTCTTGAAATAATGCCGAGGCTCTGTGCGGCTTCGTAAACCGAAACCTCGCCGGAAAATTCATAAACTTCTCCGCTTGTAAATCTGATTTTTGACATATATCTATCTCCTTTTAAAATTATCAAATAAAAAAACACCCTGAAAGCCAGCGTTGGCATTCGGGGTGAGGACAAAAGTCCCGCACGGTTCCACCCGAGCGTTTAACTCATTTTCTATGAAATTTTGCGCAGATGCGAGTGGGGCGGTACCGCTATGGCGTTAAGTCCGCTCTTTCAGCAAACGGCGGCTCTCTGTGCGTAACGTATCAAGGCGACGTGTTCCACTGAAAATATATTATCATAAATAAAAGAAAATGTCAAGTCCTTTATATATATTAAATAAAAACTTATAGTGTTTACAATTGTTGTGAGACTGAAATAGAAAAAGTGATTGGATTCTGTTAGAATAATGTTACCCCTAACAAATTCGACAGAAATGACCCAATCACTTTATGAAACATTATAACACAACAAAAGGATTTTGTCCACACCCAATTTCAATGTGAGCTTTAAGGTAAACTCAGAGAAGATATGGGATACACGAGAAATCCAGGCTCTCTTTACCGTGTTTTCGTGCGCCTTGGATTCAGGAATTTACCGAAAAAGTCTAAGCATAACAAGCATTATGACACGCCCACTGCGTTAGGTTTTAAGTGGCAACTCGACGTTAAAGCAGTGCCTGCTGCTTGTTATTCCGGCAAAGATGGGAAAAATTCTACCAATGCATAATGATTGATGAGGCATCCAGAGAATGTTTCATATATCCTTACAGAGAGCAAACCGGTTATTCTTCCGTAGATTTGTGAAGAGAGCTATTGCTTGCTTTGGTTATGCTCCGGGAACAATACATACGGATAAAGGTAGCGAATTTAATAATACTGCTAAAACAAAAAGAGTACGGTAGAGATCTCTCATTCAGAAGCGCGCCGAGTTCGGCGGCTGACACTCTGAGAGCTTCATTCCTTCGGACTTCCGCTACGCTACACCCCTCATCCATTCACCTCGCAGAACATTATTCTAACATTTTATTTCTTTTTTGCTTTTTTGGTCTCACATCATTGACAAATATACAATCGCGCAGTTGTGCTGCTGCATACGCATAAAAGAAACGGCTCAGCTGAAAAATCAGATGAGCCGTTTCTTTTAAAGAAGATTATTTCTTTGTGAATTTTGAAAATCCGATAGTAATAGTGTCTCCGTCTTCTTTGAAATTAACCTCGCCGCTAAGTAAAGCGTCAAGAAGTCCAAGAACGTACTTCTGATCATCGGTAGCTTCGTCTTCGTCGATGAAATCAAAGCTGATGGTCTTCTTATCATCGGATTCTTTAATCTCGTATGTGCCCTTAAGCTCGTGTTCGCCTGCGATAACGGTTACGCTGTCACCCTTAAACTTGAGGTCGAAAAGTGTTCCGTCATAAGTGCCGGAAAGTCCGCCGCAGGAAACGAGTACAAACATAGTGCCTACAAGAATAACGCATGCAAGAAGCATAGATAATGTTTTTTTCATCTTGGTTTCTCTCCTTTTTTTTAGATTATAAGTATTATATCAAATAAAATCCGTTTTGTCACTACTTTTTTGAAAATAAATTAAGTTTCTTCTAAGTCTTTGACAAATCTTAGTTTTTCGTCAAATATATGTCAGATTATGCGGTATCTAATTTTTTGTCGGTTGACCATTAAAAAATTAAAAATGATTTAACCCGAAAGGGTATGCTCGCAAGCTCGCAGATACCGCGGGCGGTATGCAACCTTCAGTGCTCAGCGTTGCTTTCATGCAAGGTCGAACTTTGTGAAGAGGCGATAAAAAAGATATTTTGGTATCGACAAGTTTCGTGAGAGAAGAGTGAAAAGTGAAGAGGTAATAGTGAAGAAGTAAAAATCGACAAGCTTCGTAATGAAACTTGTCGATTTTTGGCCTACCCGAAAGGGTACTCGCCAGCGGCGAGGATTCGCACGCTCTGCGCCTAACAAGCGAGCTTGTCGATCTTCGAGCGGCGAATGCGAACCTTCAGCGCTCAGCGTTGCTTTCGCGCAAGGTTGAACTTTGTGATAAGCAAAAACAAAAAACACCCGCAGGGAGTGTTTTCGTTTTTGGCCTACCCGAAAGGATTCGAACCTTCGGCCTTCAGAGTCGGAGTCTGACGCGCTATCCAGCTGTGCCACGGGTAGAAATGATATTTAATTTTTATAAAGTATGATCTTCGGCAAGCCTTCAGAGTTTGCCGCTCGTGGTGTGATTAGCACTTGTATATTGTAACATTTTTTAGGCGGTTTGTCAATGATAAAATAACAAATAATTGCCATATATTTAAACAAAGGCAAAAAACGAAAAATGGGCAGTTTATTTTGACTGCCCATTTGAATAATTAATTTTTGTCAGACGAGTTGTTTTCGTCACTTTTTGTCTTATTTTGCTTAATTAAGTTTACATTATTAAGTGTTTTTTTAGCAAAATCTGTTCCACCGATACCGAAGGCTATCGCAAAGGCTACTGCAAGTGCCGAGAGGGTTAGGATAAACGCCCAGTTAACTATAGCTGTGGCAAAATCAAGCTGGCTCAGTATCATAAATCCTGCGACAACGTAGATTATGACCTTTAGTATTTTTGCCGCTGATTTGGTATCGGGCATGGATTTATTCATAAAGGATTCAAGCAAATCCGCGCCGAAGTAGGCGATAACAGCTATGATTATAGCCTTTATAACCATAGGAAGATAGGAAATTATCACCGACATAACGTTTGCAAGAAGAGTTAATTTAAGAATCTCAACTCCTTGGGCTACAACAAAGAATATAATTACGATTCTGACGATATTGACCGTGAGTTTGGTAAGTGAGAAGTTCGTTTTAGAGTTTGGAATAATTTTTTTGATTAATTTGTCAAATCCTATTCCCAAAAGAACATTTGAAAGAAGACCGCATGCTATGTTCGCAATTATCACACCGATAGAAACCACCGCAAAAGCAAGTATTACGGTTGGAATAGCGCCGAATATTGCGTTGATTATAGAGAGCGCGGGAGTTGAAATTGCTTCAATATCAAGCACTGTTACCGCCTGAACTATCGCGATAAGAATTACAGCGGCATTAATAATCTTTCCTATAAGCTCCGATATCTTTATCTGAGTTCCCACGCCTTCGGAGATCTCTTCGTTTTCGTCAGATGTGTTGCTTCTTTTGCTTGTTTTCAGCTTTTCACCGAGGGAGTCTATTTTTGTTTTAGCTAAAAGCACCGATACCGTTGCGGCAAGTATCTTTCCGAGCAGAATTCCTATAAAGATGAGTATGAGCGCCGCAATGATATTCGGAATGTAGCTGATAAAAACAGAGACAAAATCGGTGATAGGCTCGGATACCGATTCAAGTCCAAGCGCGCTGAGCACGGCAGGTAAGAACAGCAAAAATACTATTAAAAAAATTAACCTACCCACAAATTTCAGCGCTGTTCCGTCGCGACCGTCGTTGATGCCCCATTTGTCGAATCTTGAGTCAAGCTTCATAAATTTGAAAAGCTTTTTGACGATGAAGCTCGCTATCCAGCCGGCAACAAGAGCAATAATAAGGTAGACAAGAGCCTGAACAAATGAATTTGCCCAAATCTTTTCTACCGTTTCAAGAAAATTGTCCATATTTTTCTCCTTTTTTGTTTTTTGTAATTTTTGGTATGTATTGAAAATATACCCGTAATTTCTGAGTATATTCAATGATATTCAAAAAAATCAAAAAAGGTGAATTTTAGTACGTTATTGATTGGATGCTTGATTTAAAAATATGAGAAAAGCGGAGATGCCGGCATTCACGGCATCTCCGCTTTATTTTGATTGCGTTTTGATTATTTCACTGCGAATTTTTCAAGCTTTGCAAAAAAGTCATCAGCGTATTCCGTATGTGCCATGACGGTGATGGGGGAGAGAAGGTCAAGAGAGAATATTCCCATAATCGATTTAGCATCTATAAGATATCTGCCTTGAGCAAGGTCAACCTCGTATTCAAGAAGAACTACGATATTAACAAAATCCCTAACGTCTTGGATGTTAGACAAAATGATTTTTGTTTTCTTCATTTCCAATACTCCTTTTAGTTTGATTTATTTTAAATAATTATAGCAAATTTATAAGACTTTGTCAAGGCGGCTCCAATAAAAATAATAAAAAATAAGAGTAAATCTATTGACAAGATTTTCTGTGTGTGATATAATACCTTTACGATAAATATTTTGCCATAACGGCAATCGGAGGATAAACCAATGAACAGAATTAAGACAATTGAAACCAAGGACATTGCTAAGACCGTTGAAAACGGCGGATGCGGCGAGTGCCAGACTTCCTGTCAGTCTGCATGCAAGACCTCTTGCGGCGTTGCAAATCAGCAATGCGAAAATCAGAACAAGTAATTCGTTTTTCTGATATAAACGCTGCCTAATGAAAAGGCAGCGTTTATTATTGCTTTTTATAAGTAATTTGATGCTTTATTAAGGAGAACAAATATGGTTCATCAGTATAAACTTAACGGATATAACATAGTGCTTGACACTGCCAGCGGCTCGGTCCACACGGTTGACGAGGTTGCTTACGACATAATAGCTATGTATAAAAACGAGGAGCCGGTGAAAATAGTTGAAAAGATACTTGAAAAGTATTCGCATCTTGATGACGTTACCGAGGATGATATACTTGCTTGCATCGACGATATAAAGTCGCTTGAGGAGGCGGGAAAGCTTTTTTCGGAGGACAAATTCGAAAAGCTTGCTTACAGCTATAAAAATAATAGCAACGTAATTAAGGCTATGTGTCTTCACGTTGCGCACACCTGCAATCTCAACTGCTCGTATTGCTTTGCAAGTCAGGGTAAATATCAGGGTGAGCATGCCGTAATGAGCTATGAGATAGGAAAGCGCGCGTTTGATTTCCTTATTGAAAAATCCGGCAGCCGCAGAAACCTTGAGGTCGACTTTTTTGGCGGAGAGCCGCTCATGAACTGGGACGTCGTTAAAAAGCTCGTCACTTACGCAAGAAGTATTGAAAAAGAGCATAATAAAAATTTCCGTTTCACTCTCACGACTAACGGTATGCTTATAGACGATGAGGTTATTGATTTTCTTAACAAAGAGATGTCGAACGTAGTTCTGAGCCTTGACGGAAGACCCGAGGTAAACGACCACTTCCGCAAGGATTATAAAGGACACGGAAGCTATGATATAATAGTGCCTAAATTCAAGCGTTTGGTTGCGGCTCGCGGTGGTAAGAATTATTACGTTCGCGGAACCTATACGCATAATAACGTTGATTTCACAAATGATATTTTACATAAGCTGATCTTGGTTTTACAGAGCTCAGCATGGAGCCCGTAGTCTGCCCGCCCGGCGATCCTTACGCGCTCACTGAAGAGGACCTTCCAAAGCTTTTTGAGCAGTATGAGATACTTGCAAAGGAAATGATAAAGCGAAAAAAAGAGGGAAGAGGCTTTACCTTCTATCACTATATGCTTGATCTTAAAAACGGTCCTTGCATTTATAAGCGCATAACGGGATGCGGCTCCGGAACGGAATACGTTTCGGTAACTCCGTGGGGTGAGCTTTACCCATGCCATCAGTTTGTAGGCGACGAAAATTACAGTCTTGGAAACATATGGGACGGAATAAAGAATACCGAGGTGCAGGACGAGTTCCGCTCCTGCAACGCATACGCGAGGGAAGAATGCAAGGATTGCTGGGCAAAGCTTTATTGCTCGGGCGGATGCGCGGCAAACGCTTATCACGCAACGGGAAGCATCAACGGAATATATAAATACGGATGCGAGCTTTTCAAAAAGAGAATTGAATGCGCCGTTATGATACAGGTTGCCGAAGCGGAAGAGTCATGAGAACTCCTATTTACGATTTTGTAAAGGAATATATAGAAAGAGCACCGTCGCGCTTTCATATGCCGGGGCATAAAGGCAAAAGCTTTC
>JAZSGJ010000104.1:0-11404 GCA_045532675.1 Eubacteriales bacterium
AATACTTTTTGTAAAAGTTTTTTGTTTTTTTGTTTTTTTGTTAAAAGAGCGAGAAAAATACACAATATTTACACAAAATTTGTTGCTTCCCTTATTGTAATTTATTTTTATTTATGATAAAATATAATAAGAACTATTTTCCGAAAGGACTTAAACGTGGACAATAAGGATTTACTTGCGCAAAATTCGGAAGAAAAAACCGATGATGCGATTGAGGTCGCACCCCCTCCCCAAAAAAGAATAACGCGCAAAAAGACCGATTCACAAAAAACTTCGGATGCGCAAAAGGAAAATGATAAAAATATTACGCAAGATTCGGATTCGAAATCTAGTGAAGCCGATGCTGAAATGGTACAAGCAGATTCCGTCGATGAAGTAGCTTTAGTTTCCGAGGTTGATGAAGACACTGAGACAACTTTATTAACAATCTCAATATCGGATTTTCAAGACACTTCCGAAAACAAGGGTACCAAACCTGAATCCCCAAAAAAGGATGATATTGATTTCATACCCACGCCGGATGAAATCTTTGCAAAAATAGCGGCATCCGATAATCCCACGGAATTGCCCGAAGAAAATAAGCCTATTGAGACGGAATATGAATTTGACACGATGGACGATGATGGGCAGTACACGTTTGCGGACATCGAACAATATAAAATCGAGTCTTCCGTAAAGGTATCGAACGAGGTGTCAAAAAAAGAATACAATCCCTTAAAGCCGAGACATGTTGACAGATTTTTTGATTTTGTCGAGCTTGTGGCATTTACGTTGCTTGCCGTTATGGTGGTAACCTCATTTCTGTTCCGTCATTCTATCGTTGACGGCGAATCGATGGAAAACACCCTTCATAGCCGCGAGCATCTGATTATTTCCGATTTGTTTTATACACCGAATCGCGGCGACGTAATCGTTTGCGAAGACTACACTACTGCAATTCCCAAGCCAATTGTTAAAAGAGTGATAGCAATAGAAGGTGATACCGTGAAAATCACCCCCGAAGGAGACGTTTTCGTTAACGGAATTCTTATTGACGAAAGCAGGTACGTTAATATAGACGAGTTTGGATATAAATACAGGGAGCTTGAGTTAACCGTTCCGGAAAACGAGCTTTTTGTTATGGGTGATCACAGAAATAAATCAACCGATTCCCGCGAAATAGGAACCGTCAGCGAAGATTCGGTGCTTGGAAAAGTCCTTCTTAGATTTTATCCTTTCAATAAATTTGGAAAGGTTGACTGATATGCAACAAAATCCAATACAGTGGTTTCCCGGACATATGGCAAAAACACGCCGTATAATAAAAGAATGCTTATCACAGGTTGATATTGTACTTGAGCTTCTTGATGCGCGTATTCCATATAGCTCAAAGAACCCCGAGACAGAAAAAATTATAGGCGACAAACCAAAGCTTACAGTCTTAACAAAGGCAACACTTGCAAATGCCGATATTAGTGCAAAATGGGCAGATTATTATGAAAAGCAAGGTGAAAAGACGGTTATTATAGACTCTACGCTCGGTATAGGAATAGACTCTCTTTCACTCGCTATCAGAGACATTTTATCCGAAAAGCTTGAGAGATATAAGGCAAAAGGCATGGAAGGCAGAAACCTCAAAGCCATGATAGTTGGTATTCCAAACGTTGGAAAATCCTCTCTTATTAACAGACTTGCCGGTGCAAAAAAAGCCAAAGTTGAAAACCGCCCGGGAGTTACCCTATCAAAGCAATGGGTGCCAACCGAAATAGGAATTGACCTTTTGGATATGCCGGGTGTGCTATGGCCAAAATTTGAAGACGAAACCGTAGGTCAAAATCTCGCAATAACGGGCGCTATACGCGATGCTATCCTTGACACAGAGGAAATAGCTATGGTTCTCTGCTCTCGTCTTATGAACTGTGCGCAAAATGAGTTTATGTCGCGATATAAACTCACCCTCGAAGAAACCGACGGACTCGATTCGTACGACCTTTTCAGACTTGTCGGAAAAAAACGCGGATTTCTTATGGCAGGCGGAGAAATCAACCACATAAGAACAGCAGAAATGCTTCTTGAAGAATTCCGTTCTGCCAAAATCGGAAGAATCACACTTGAAAAACCTTAATCTTCGGAGATATTATGCCTACTTACAAATACGAAAACAAACTTTATGAAGAGGGATACCGTGCCGTCTGCGGATGCGACGAAGCAGGAAGAGGTCCCCTGTGCGGTCCGGTTGTTGCCGCGGCAGTTATTCTTCCTAAAAATATTGTTATAGAAGGTCTTGACGATTCAAAGAAGCTTACCGAAAAAAAACGCGAAAAGCTTTTTGAAATAATAAAGGAAAAAGCCATCGCATATGCAATTGCAGAAGCTCTTCCCGAAGAAATTGACGAAATTAATATACTTAATGCTTCTATGTTAGCTATGAAACGCGCTGTGGAAAAGCTTTCGGTAAAAGCAGACTTTGCATTAATAGACGGAAACTGCTCACGCGGTTTTGAAATTCCAACGGAAACCGTAGTTAAGGGTGATTCAGAAAGTTATTCTATTGCAGCGGCATCAATTCTTGCCAAGGTTACGAGAGACAGAGGATGTATTGAACTTGATAAAATATATCCAATGTACGGAATCGCAAAACACAAAGGCTATCCTACAAAGGAGCATATGGACGCCGTGAGAAAATACGGACCTTCCCCAATTCACAGAAAAACGTTTCTGAAATTTTTAAATAATGAAAATACTTGAAGTTAACACTGAAAAAAGAAAAATCGGTGATATCGGAGAAAAGATAGCCAAAAAGCATATCAAAAAAGACGGGTATAAAATACTTAAGTCAAATTACGTTGCGGCAGGATATGAAATCGATATAATAGCTGAAAACAATGACACCATAGCATTCATTGAAGTAAAAACAAGAACTGTCGGACACACAAGTCCTAAAGAGCCTCGTCCGTCATCCTCTGTTACTCCAGATAAGCAACGCAAAATAATCTCAACCGCAAAGTATTATCTCGTTGCAGCAAGGAACACAAAACGCGTCAGCCTCGACGTAATAGAAGTGTACATGAACAACGACGGAACCGAGAACAAAACCGTACATATTAAAAACGCATTTAATTTGAATACCGCTTACGGAAGATGGTAAATTAGAAAGGATAAACAATGAACTACATTAGCACAAGAGGAATTGCAAAAGGAAGCGTTACAGCATCATACGCTATAAAAACAGGTCTTGCATCTGACGGCGGACTTTTTATGCCTGAAAGTATACCCGAAATAACCGAAGGCGAACTTGAAAATTTAATGTCGGACTCCTATCCTGTGAGAGCCGCAAAGATTCTTTCTAAATTCCTTACCGATTATACCTACGAAGAGCTACTCGAAGATGCAAAAGGAGCTTACGCAAAAGAAAAATTCGGAGATTCCCCTGCCCCTGTAACAAAGCTTGACGAAAACAACTATATGTTAGAACTGTGGCACGGACCTACCTGTGCATTTAAAGATATGGCGCTCCAAATTATGCCGAGACTCTTCACGCGTGCACTCAAGAAATGCGGTGAAAATAAAACGGCACTTATTTTAGTTGCAACTTCCGGCGATACGGGAAAAGCTGCGCTTGAAGGATATAAAGACATATACGGTACAAAAATCAAGGTATTCTACCCCGTTCACGGTGTAAGCCGCGTACAGAAGCTTCAGATGCAGACTCAGGAAGGTAAGAACGTTTCCATCAATGGAATCGTCGGAAATTTTGACGATGCGCAAAACGGAGTCAAAAAAATATTTTCGGATTCCGATATAGCAAAAAAGTTTGCAGAGAAAAACGTTTTTCTTTCAAGTGCAAACTCAATTAACTGGGGCAGACTTGTCCCGCAGATAGTTTATTATGTTTCAGCATATTGCGACATGGTAAATTCCGGTGCCGTAAAATTCGGTGAAGAGATCGACGTATGCGTTCCCTCCGGTAATTTCGGAAATATATTTGCCGGATACATTGCAAAGCTTATGGGTATTCCCATTAAAAAGTTTATCTGCGCCTCTAACGTCAATAACGTGCTTACCGATTTTCTGAGATGCGGAGTATACAACAGAAACCGAGATTTCCATGCAACAATATCTCCCTCTATGGATATACTTATTTCTTCCAACCTTGAAAGACTTCTTTATGTAACTCTCGGAAGTGAAAAAACAGCAAATTATATGAATAAACTTTCGGCAGAAGGCAAATACGAGCTTTCAAAAGAAGAACTAAATATAATTTCGGAGCATTTTGTCGGATATTATACAACCGAGGAACAAACAAAGAAAACAATATCCGATGTATTCAAAAATAAAAACTGCCTTATAGACACTCACACAGCAGTTGCCGTACATGCAGCAGAAAGTTATGCAAACGACTTTAAGGCAGAAAGAAAAATTCTTGCGGTATCTACCGCCTCACCCTACAAATTTGCTCGTGACGTATTTTTATCGGTTAGCGGTAAAGAACCGCAGGACGAGCTTTCAGCCCTTGATGAATTGCGTGAATTCACAGGCATAGAAATACCTCTTCCGCTCGCCAATATTACAAACAAAAAAATACTTCACTCTGAAACTATTGATAAAAGCGAAATGGCAGATGCCACGTTTAAATTCGCTTCAAATTAATATTCGCGAGGTTTAAACGTAACGCAAGCGGTTGCGGACGAACTTTCAGCGGTGCTCGGACCAACAGAAATGCATCCTGCACAGCACTCGTTTATTCCATTGTGATAGGTGCAATTTTTAACGTCGCATTTGATTCCGTCAATATGCTTTGACATATCGCACTTACAATCGGTTTGATACTTCTTTTCTTCCATCGTACTCTCCAATATTGCATAGACTTTAACTATCTACGCGGACTTTCTTTTTTTCGCAAGTTAACCACTTGCCTAATTATAATTTGCACCTTCACTTCCCTTTATTCATTTTTTGGAGAAATAAAACATGTCAATTTTTACCATTGCCGATCTTCATCTGTCAACGCTGGATTCTACAAATAAATCTATGGAGATTTTCGGTAGAAGGTGGATAGGATATACGGAAAAGCTAAAGTCTAATTGGCTGAAGCTTATTAACGACTCCGACACAGTCATTATTCCCGGAGATATTTCCTGGGCACTAACACTTGAGGAAGCAAAATCCGACCTTCAGTTTATTGATTCTTTGCCCGGAAAAAAGATTCTCGGAAAAGGAAATCATGATTTTTGGTGGAGTACGATGAAAAAGCATAATGCCTTTTTCGAATCAAACGGTATAAGCACAATAAGTTTTCTTTTCAATAATGCATATGAAACCGAAGAATTTATAATTGCCGGGACACGCGGCTGGTATCACGACGAGGATTCTTCAAACATTCCAAATAACACCGACTTTGAAAAGCTTATCAACAGAGAAACACAAAGACTGAAATTCAGTCTTGAAGCCGCAAAAAAACTACAAAACGGGTCTCCTCAAAAGGAAGTCTTGGTGTTCATGCACTTCCCGCCATTTTGGAACGAAAAGGAATCTGTGTCTATTATAAATCTGCTTTCAGATTATGGAATACAAAGAGTTTATTACGGTCACATTCACGGCAATTACACAGTTGTACCTGAATTTTCGTATAAAAACATAAAAATGAACATTATTTCGGCTGATTATCTTGAATTTATACCTAAAAAAATATCATTATTATAAAATAATCATGAAATCACTTGACAAAATCTTTTATTTATTGTAAAATAATGTGGTTGACTAAAATAACTAATTAATGACTAATTAAATTTATCATATTTTTTCGGAGGAAAAACAATGAGCCTTATTAAAAAGGAACTTACCGAGAAATCCGGTTTTGTTATGGAATTCTCCGTAAGCAAGGAAGCTTATGACAAAGCAGAAAATGAAGCATATAAGAAGAACGTAAAATCAATCAATGTTCCCGGCTTCAGAAAAGGAAAAGCTCCCAAAAGCATTATTGAGAAAATGTACGGCAAAGGAATTTTCTTTGAGGATGCTATAAACGCATGCATTCCCGATGCATTTGAGGAGGCTGTTAAAGAAGCTGGTCTTGACGTTGTCGGAACACCTAAGTTTGACCTTGTTTCAAACGACGGAGACATCGTGCTTAAAGCTGAAGGTTTTGTTAAACCCGAGGTGTCTATCGACGGATACAAGGGTATCGAGGCAGAAAAGAAGGTTGCCGAGGTGACAGACGAAGATGTAGAGGCTGAGCTTATGCGCGCTCGTCAGAGAAACGCAAGAACAATCGAAGTAACTGACAGAGCTGCACAAAACGGTGACATCTGCAATATTGATTACGAAGGTTCTGTTGACGGTAATTTATTTGACGGCGGAAAGGCTGACGGACATGACCTTAAACTTGGATCAGGTTCTTTCATCCCCGGCTTTGAAGATCAGATCATTGGAAAGAATATCGGCGACGAATTCGACGTAAACGTTACCTTCCCCGATGATTATCACGCAAAGGAGCTCGCAGGAAAGGCTGCGATATTCAAAACCAAGCTTAACGCTATTAAGTTTGAAGAGCTTCCCGAGGCTGACGATGAATTTGCAAAAGACGTTTCCGAATTCGATACGCTTGATGAATATAAAGCAGACATCAAGGCTAAAATGTTAAAGAGAAATGAGGATAAGGCTCAAGGCGAATTTGAAACTGCACTTGCAGAGGCACTTATGGAAAAGCTTGTTGCCGAGATTCCTGAGCCCATGTTTGAAGCAGAGACCGAAAACTTTGTTCGCGACTACGACACAAGACTTCGCCAGAGCGGACTTGATCTTAACACCTACTTTAAGTATACAGGTCTTACTCTTGACGCTCTTCGCGAGCAGATGAGACCTCAGGCTGAAAAGCAGGTTAAGGTAAGACTTGCTCTTGAAAAGATTGCTTCGCTCGAAAACCTCACCGTAACCGATGAAGAGATTGAAGCTGAATACACGAGAATTTCAGAAGCATACAATGTTCCTGCCGATCAAGTAAAGAGCATGATAGCTTCCGAAGATATCAAAGCCGACCTTCTCGTTGCTCACGCAATGGATCTTGTAAAAGAGAACGCTAAAATAAAATAATTATTAAGGCATAACTTGCCTAACATATCAGCCGACGGTCAAAGTTTATGCATTTTGACTGTCGGCTTTTTAAAAAACGCACAATTTGTCAAAAAATATATTTTTAAACAGGAGAAAACAATGGCACTTGTACCAATGGTCGTTGAACAAACCTCAAGAGGCGAACGTTCATACGATATTTATTCAAGACTTTTAAATGACAGAATTATTTTTCTTGCTGATGAAGTGAATGACACAACAGCATCTCTTGTAGTAGCCCAGATGCTTTATCTTGAAGCTCAAGATCCCGACAAAGACATTTATTTTTATATAAATAGCCCCGGCGGTTCTATATCTGCGGGAATGTCTATTTATGACACCATGAACTATATAAAATGCGATGTTTCCACAATATGTATCGGAATGGCTGCATCTATGGGCGCATTTCTTCTCTCAAGCGGAGCCAAAGGAAAAAGATTCGCTCTTCCAAACTCCGAAATTATGATACACCAACCTCTCGGCGGAATGCAGGGTCAGGCCTCGGATATAAAAATTCATGCTGACCACATACTTAAAATACGCGACAAGCTTAACAAAATACTTTCAGAGCAAACCGGCAAGCCTCTTAAAACCATAGAAAAGGATACCGAACGCGACAACTTTATGAGCGCAGAGGAAGCTCAGAATTATGGGCTTATTGACAAAGTAATTACCAAAAAGGAAATTTAATCAATGGCAGATTCCGGAAACAAAATATTACGCCAATGCGCATTTTGCGGAAAAAGCGAGAATGAAGTTGCAATACTTTTCCCATCTCTTAACGGAAAAAGCTACATTTGCGAAAATTGCATCAACATGTGCGCAGATTTTCTTGACGAGCATTTTTCGGAGCTTAGCGCTCCGGAAGACTCCGAAGAATTAACCTTTGAAACGCTTCCCCGCCCAATCGACATTAAGCTAATGTTAGATGAATACGTTATCGGTCAGGATAATGCAAAGCTTGCTCTTGCAGTTGCGGTTTACAATCATTATAAAAGAATTCTTACTCTTGAAAAAAAATCAAAAGGAAGAAAACAAAAGAAGCAAGAAGAAGAGCGCGAACTTGATGAAATTGAGCTTCAAAAATCGAACGTACTTCTGCTCGGCCCTACCGGTGTAGGAAAAACATACATTGCGCAAACACTTGCAAAAAGCTTTAAGGTTCCGTTTGCAATTGCAGATGCCACCACGCTTACTGAAGCGGGATATGTTGGCGAAGATGTTGAAAACATACTGCTACGATTAATTCAAGCCGCCGACTACGACGTTGAACGTGCAGAAAAAGGTATAATTTACATTGATGAAATTGACAAAATTTCGCGTAAAGGTGAAAATCGCTCAATCACACGAGACGTATCCGGCGAAGGTGTTCAGCAGGCGCTTCTGAAAATTTTGGAAGGTACTACCGCAAACGTACCGCCTCAAGGCGGACGAAAGCATCCGAATCAGGAGTTTATACAAATAAACACGAAGAATATTCTATTCATTTGCGGCGGCGCATTTGATGGAATTGAATCAATAATAGAACAGCGCAAAGGAAATCAGCAAATAGGCTTCTCTACCGAAAAGCAAAGCAAAAAGGAAAAGGTTGAAAAGGGTGTATACAAGGACGTAATCGCCCATGACGTTGTTAAATACGGTATAATTCCCGAGCTTGTTGGAAGACTTCCCATAATAGTTGCTCTTGATAACCTTGATGAAGCGGCACTCGTAAGAATAATCAAAGAACCTAAAAACGCTTTATACAAGCAATATCAAAAACTGCTTGAGATGGACGGAATCGTTCTTGAGTTTGATGATGAGGCTTTTGAAGCCATAGCACATCTTGCGATAGAAAGAAAAACCGGTGCGAGAGGTCTGCGCTCAATACTCGAAGGAATAATGATGAAGCCAATGTATGATCTTCCCTCACGCACAGATGTTGAAAAAGCAATTATCACAGCAGGATTTGTAAAAGGCGAAGAAGAGCTTAGACTTATACTTAAACAACCTGTCGAAACAGTATAAATTTCATATAATAAAAAACAAGGGATGTCTCTTCTGATCGTGACATCCCTTTTAAAATTATTTAATACTCTTTTTATACGCGAGGGGGCTTACACCCATGTATTGCTTGAAGATTTTATGAAAATAATTAGGATTGCAAAATCCTATAGCATCTGCAATTTCAGACATGCTCTTTTCGGTTGACGAAAGCTGACGCATTGACTCGTTAATACGAATACCGTTTATGTATTCAATTGGTGTTTTTCCAATCGAATCCTTAAACATTTTTGTAAAATAGTCTGGTGAAACGGTTATCATATCAGAAAGCTTTTCGATATATATCTTTTCGCAATAATGCTCTGCTATGTACTCAATTACAGGACGCATACGAAGAACATTATGATATATCATTCTGTCGGATTCATCCTTTGACCCGCAGTAGTAACGTAAAAGCGCAGTCATCATAATATAAATATTAGCGCGAATCGGAAGCATGTAGCACACATCCTTTGCGACGTATTCATCATATGACTCCTGCATATATTTACGAAGTATTTTATATATCGGATGCCCATCTCTGAAAGGAGATATTTTATTTTTCGACTGTAGATAGAACATATAAAATATTTCCGCATCAAAATTTTCCATGTTAGCTTCAAGTATAGAAGAATCAAATACCATACTGCGTATTGAGGCGCGCTCCGATACTGCGTCAACTCTGAAAACGAGGGTCGGCGGAACATACAAAAAATCGCCTGCGGTTGCTTCTATATATTCAGTTCCAATCTGAATATTTACGTCTCCGTAAAGCACCTCGACAATCTCCATTGAAGAATCATAAGTGCGAGCATTGATAAGTCTTCCCTCTCCGTTTGCAGCATACATAGAAAACGGAAATTTATTTTCCTGTTTTTTCATCACAAAGTCTTCACTTTCATTAATAAAATGTCGCTACTTCCTGCGTAGGTTTTTCTGCTCTTTGTATCTTTTTAACCTGAAGAACAGGACCTTTCCCTCTGTAAAGCTTGGAATATTCTTCCATTAAAACGCCTTCAAGTACAACCCAATCACGTGTGGCAAATTTCAGCGCTCCCATCCCTTTTGCGACAACACCGCGATAAGCGATATCAGCTTCGCAACAGGTCATAATGTGTCTTCCTACAGCAAACTGACCGCCGGGCAAACTACTGTCAAGAGCCACAATACCCTTAAATTTCAGCGTCTTACCTATATATTTATTCATATCCTCGGTCATATCACGGTAAAATATGGCAAAATCCTCGTCCTTGATTTCAATCGTATCCGCATTTACGTCATAAGGAAGCGGATCCTCTATCTCGTCGAATTCTATATCACCCGAAACATTTTCATAGCAAATGTTAGATTTTCTCGAAACGCCTCTGACGAGTTTATGAAGCTCCATTTTATCGGTTGCTTCGGTGACTCTGTTGAATACAGCCATCTCACAGCTCGTAAGTTTATCAACAACAAGCTGACGCATATTAAGATTATACGAAAGAATATTCGTTGAGTCGGCAATGAAAATCTCCTGATATACCATAAAATTTTCAGGAAGCGCGTTATAGAAATTATCAAGAGTCCACATACCGTTGTATTCAACAACAACAACGTCTGCACCGGCTCTTTTCTGCATTGCAGAAAGCCTGTCCGGCGTTATGCGCTGAACGTCATCAAAGGATGCGAAGGAAACGTTTTCCAAAAAAATTTCGGAATCGTATTCTTCTTCTCCGTCCTCGCAAGTAATTATAAGATATTTATGCTTTCCGTCGTTAAAATTCGGATCGCGCATCGTTTCCGTGATAAACTTAGTTTTTCCCGCCTCAAGAAAGCCGGTAAAAAGATATACAGCAACTTCCATTAATTATCCTCAAATACCAAATAATTCTTTTATTTTTTCGTTATTTAATCCCGAACCTATAACGCAAAGTCTTCCTATAACACCTGCGCTTCCGAATCTTACGTCAGCCTCACCCGGAACATAATCGAAATGAATCCAATTTCCGTCTTCACCCGCAACAATTCCCTTTGCGCGAAGAATCATTCCGTAATCAGAATCTTCATCAAATTCTTCAAGAATTGATTTAATATTTTCCGAGGTAAATTTCTTTGACGTTTCTGTTCCGAAACTTGAAAACACCTCGTCGGCATGATGATCGTGGCATCCGCAATTACAATGTTCACCATGCTCATGATGGTGCTCATGCTCCTCATGATTGTGATGACAACCGCACTCACAGTGTTCTCCGTGCTCATGCTGATGTCCATGATGCTCATGCTCCTCGTGATGGCATCCGCACTCACAGTGCTC
>JAZSGJ010000094.1:0-9573 GCA_045532675.1 Eubacteriales bacterium
TTTGCAATTACTGTCATAACGGTTGTCAATATGACTGCCAAAACAACTGTAACGATCTGCCACCTTGCTGTGATGTTCGTGACGATTGTCACGATAAAGATAAAAATCCGTGCGTAGTCTGTCCACCCGGTCCCGAAGGTCCGCAGGGACCTCAAGGTCTTCAAGGAGTTCCTGGACCTCAAGGTCCGCAGGGTGAGGTTGGTCCGACGGGTCCTACAGGTCCACAAGGCGCTACAGGTGCCACGGGTCCCCAAGGTCCTATCGGTCCGCAGGGTCCCGCAGGTGATATCGGTCCCGTAGGTCCTCAAGGTCCCACAGGCGCTACAGGTCCTATCGGTCCCCAAGGTCCCGCAGGTCCTCAGGGTCCTGCAGGTGATACAGGACCCTCAGGTCCGCAAGGTCCCATGGGTGCTACGGGTCCCGTAGGTCCCCAAGGTCCTGTCGGTCCGCAGGGCCCTGTCGGTGACACGGGCGCACAGGGTCCTCAAGGACTACCCGGTGGTGTACTCGGCTATGCCGATTTTTACGCATTGATGCCGCCCGATAACTCGGCAACGGTTGCTCCCGGCACTGATGTCAGCTTCCCACAGAATGGTCCGATCGCTAACACGAACATCGGACGCCTCGGTCCGTCCTCGTTCAATCTTGGACCCATCGGAACTTATCAGATCCTATTCCAAGTCAGCGTTACCGAGGCGGGACAGCTCATTCTGACTTTGAACGGTCAAGATTTAGCATATACCGTCGCAGGTCGCGCCACGGGAACGTCACAAATCGTGGGAATGGCTATGGTAACAACCACGGCGGTCAACTCAATTTTGACGGTCCGCAATCCCGCAGGCAACGCCGCCGCGCTTACCATCACTCCCTTTGCAGGCGGAACTCGCTCTGTTTCCGCGCATCTTATGATTACGCAGATAGGATAATATCCTTATAAGCAACGCCTGTTGATTTGTTGCCATTGAATGTTAAAACACCTATAGTGTTCTGCTATCGCGGAGCGCTATAGGTGTACTTTTTCTTTAGTCAGGCTCTTGTGTTATTTAGTTAAGGTTTCTATTGCTATCTGCATCCCTAACTTGAAGGCGTGCTCGAATATGGCTGCCTCTGCCAAACTCATATACTTTTTCATTTATTGCACCTTCCTTTCCTCTGGTGCTTTTAGTGTACTATAAAGACGGAAAATCTGTAAATGTGCAAAAAAGAAAAATACGAGAAACACCGAAATGTTCTCGTATCTTTCTTGTATGACGGGCATATCAATGCTCTGTGGTGAAAGTCCACTGAGGCGTAGTTACCGACGAACTCAATAGCGACTCCCAAGGTTTGTGTCGTGAGGCATAGGCGAGAATAAGGGATAGCGAAATCGTAGCCTGACGGACAGAAACTCGGAACGAAGGCGTAATAGGCGGATAAGTTGGCAAGAAGCAACGGCATTGTTCCGCGGTGTTTTTTTGCTTGGCAGCGCAACAGCACGGATATTAAGTTCAACCGTTTTAAATGAGTGTGATGACGTTGATTTTATGATTCGCCGCGTAAAAACACAAAATAAGGCTGAAAAATCGGGGCTGTCGCACTTGACAGCCCTTTAAGTTTAAAGTATCGGTTGACGTATTGTAACATTTTTTTCGACTACTTCGCCGCAAGACTCGCAGAGAAGAAGCGAACGTTAAAGGTGTTTTTTATCAAAAGCCCATTGATTTTATTTTGTCTTGCATTTTTGCGGCTTCGTTCTTCGCAAGCAAGCCTGTCTGTATGCTGTACGTCACGCTCTCTCCCTTTTTGAGATAGCTCTGCTGTCCGCTTCTTTGGCAATAGAGCTTTCCGAGATGCTCAGCGGTTGCGGGAAGCACCATGCCCATAGTGTCCTCGTCCTCGGTTCTTGAAATCCAACGGATACCGTAGGGAAGCTCCTTCGGATTATGTATAACGTAGGTTGCCGTGCCGTCGGGGTTTACCTGCATGGTGTAGGCTTTGCCGTCCGAATCGGCTGTGTAATTACAGCAGAATACAATCTCAGGGCGATAGGACTGACCTTTTGCGCCAACCTCGTCCATGATGGCGGGATTCTTGTCAAGCATATCAAGATACGCGTTCGTAGCGTTTGCGTCAGCCTCGCTGAAATATCCGTCGGGAACCTCGTGGTTGACCTTTATGGATTTTCTGTCTGCGGTGTAGCAAAGCTTCGCACCGTCAACGGGGCGGTGGTTAACGTGGCAGAGATAGTAATATTCAAGAGGAACGTCCTTGTTGTTCTTTATTGTAACGCTGACGTCGATAAAGGTTTCTCCCTCGTAGATTTTCACGAGGGGTGAAAATTCATAGTTGAGGGCATAGCTGCGCTTGTGAGAATATACGCCCGAAAGTCCTATGTAATTTCCTTTTTCGTCAGAGCCCGAAACGAGATAAACCGTGTCGTACTTGCAGATTGGAAGCTCACCGTGCGGCGTGTGGTTATCCTCAGCCGTAGGGTTTCCCATAGCGGTAAGACCGCAGTGCATCAGAAAGCATCCGTAGGTTTCGCGGAACACGTCCTTTGCGGGCATCGGCTCGTCGTAAATTGTTTTCATCGCCATTTCATAGCCGTTGAAGTCGGCTCTCCATATCATCTGTCCCATGTATGGCAGGAGCGTGGCGCTTCCTTTATCGTTTTTTAATTTAACGGCTTTAACTCCTGTACTGTATGTGAAAAGCGAGGCCGAAAGTTTGCCTGAGGTCATAAGCACTTTTTCTTTTTCGGTGAAAAATGATTCGTAAAGATAAATTTTGTTTTCCATTTTTAAGCTCCTTATACTAAATTTTTCTTTTCACGTATATTATATCACATAAGCAAACACTTTTCAAGATTTTTTTATCGTCCCAACAAATTGAGGAAAATAACGTTCCTTACTGCACCGATTTTTATGAAATGCTCAAGGTTGGCGGATTTGATTGCGTTATTCTCGTAACATCCGACCAAATTTACATAGAGCATGCGGTAGCAGCTTGTGAAGCGGGCTATCACGTTCTTTGTGAGAAGCCTCTCTTTTCGTAGCTAAAATCTTTCTCGATTGAATTAAATATCTGATTATTTTTTGCCGTCCATATTAGGCAGCAAACACTCATTATTAGGAATAAAATGTTTGCTACCGTTAGGATTTTTTGAAAATGTTTTTTATCATTTCCTCATTTTTTAAGTTCTTTTTCGCTATTTTTCCACATAAAAATGGTATTACTTATTCTAAACTCGCTCATTTTTTAGTTACATCGCAAAAAAACTCACTCATTTTTTGGTAAACAGTCTTGATTTTCTTTTCCAAATGTGCTATAATACAAACACAAATGGATTTTCTATTCTATTTTAAAAAAGAAAATTCTACTCTTCAAGAAGAGTTTTTTGTTTGCCATAAAGACTATCTTGTACCAATAGAAGTTAAGGCAGGGAATAATAATTCCAAAGCGCTTTCTACACTTATTAAAAATCCAAATTATAGTGAAATATCCTTTGGTATCAAGATTGTAAAAGGCAATATTGGATATGAGTCTAATATTTGCACCTTTCCCCACTTCTGCGCTTTCCTTGTTAAAGATTTCTTGTCAACTTTTCAATAGTCTTAATCCATAACAACTTTTCTGACGGCTAATACGGCAAAAGTATTAGCCGTCTTTTTGTATTTAAGTCTTGGCGTTTAAGCCTTGCTTGCCCTTTCGACAACATCTCTGTCACTCATTCTTGTAAGTGTTTCAATGCCACGTTCAGACATATCTAATTTCCTTGCCGTAGTAGGCATAGCTTTTGCGGCTATCTCACTTGGACGAATAAATTTCTTCGCTCATCGCTCTTTCATCTTTGCCGCTATGGAAGAAAAATTCGGAAAAGTCGGGAAATGGCGAAGATTTTACACCGAGGAACATGCCTTTTTCCGAAATGTTTACTGTTCTCGTTGTTTTTACAATTCTGTTCAGAGTGATGCCGAAAAAACGCGGTGTCCGCGATTAAAAAAAGCACAACGGTTTCATATTTTGTGAACCGTTGTGTTTTTTTACAAAATTATATCAGCAGGCCTTTATCACTGTGTATTTTTTTAACAATGAAAAACGCCTCTTTTTTGTATCGTTCTACTTTGCGCAGTTCTTGAATCTCTATTTCAAGGTCAATTGCATCGATGATGCCTTTTTTAACTTCTTCGGTTATTACAGGTAGAGGCTTGCGCTCCGAAAAGCAGGATATCTCGCGTGCGGATTGGTCTATAAGCTTACGGAATGCAATTATGCACGGCTCAATGTCCTTTATCTCGTCGTAATGAGCTCTAAGATAAAGGAGCGCTCTTTCTTTAATTAAAGATAGTTTTACAGTCTTACTGTCATAAACGGGGTAGTCTTCTTTTTTATAAGGCGGAACCCCTTCATAGTATTTTCCGCCATGATTATCCGTGTCCTGCCAAAAGTATTCCCAGATTTCTTCATTGTATTTTCTGTTTTCCATAGAAGGTCTCGATTCGTTTTTCGTTTAAATCAAAAAGTGCGCACAACCGAAGTCATACGCACCGAAAAACGCAAACCCCGATTGCTGCGAAACAAACTTTAACAGAATGGGGATATAAATCCGTGTCACCCTACTAAATGGAATTTGCGCTTTTACCAAATTCATAAAAGTAGGGTCGACAAAAAAAGGGTATAGTATTCCCTTAAAAAGAAAATACCCCTAATTCTATTATTAAGTTTGTTTCGCAACTTTAATTCTATCACATTTTAATGGATTTGTCAACATGTAAGAACTAATGGCATAAGATTTTGAATATAAAGAAAAAGGTAGCCGTTTTGACTACCTTTCAAGAGAGTGGCACCCGCAACGGGAATCGAACCCATAACTATCCCTTAGGAGGGGATTATTATATCCATTTAACTATGCAGGCGTGCTATTGAATTGTGTTTTTCGCTTGGGTGTACAAAGGGTGTACAAAACTGTGTTTCGCACCCCTTGATACCAAAATTTGTTCAATGTTTTAGTCTATCCTCGCAAGGTTTGAGTCTATCTCTGCGGATATACCCACCTCTTAGGAGGGGTTTATTATATCCATTTTACTATGCAGTCTTAATAATTAATTGTTTTTTAAGTTCGTATTTAACTATAGGAATTGTTAATTACCTAAATATTGTATCACATCAATTGAAAAAAGTCAACATGAAATTAAGGGAAATTTTAAGCGTGTTTGCTGCTTTTTTGATTTTAGCGTAATATCGGACACTTTTATTTTTACATTTTTGCCTCGTAATGCTTTATATTGGTAAAAAAGGTGATTAGCTTGTTTTTTGAAAAATGTCGGGAAATATAATAAAACAAAGAAATCAGCATCTTTTACCATGACGGAACTTGTAAAATTGCCGGTGAGCCTTCTTGCTTTGAGATATATACAAGTTTTTTGCTTTGTTAAAATACCACAAAATTTACCGACGAAATTATATATATTTTTCGCGGATGCGCATAGATTTCCTCTTGACTTTTAGATATAATATATGTTAAAATATACATAGGTAAAGGTTTTTGTGACTGACGGACTCGCGGAACAAACCGCATGGGAGCAAAAATCACTTTTTGAATGCCGACCGTCTGGGCAGTCTGCCTTTATAGGCTAAGACTGCCTTTTTTGCTTTTTATACGGCTGTCTTTGTACAATATGAAAATAATTTAAATGGAGATATTTTATGAAAAAAGTTGCTATTTTGATGGGAAGTGACAGTGATCTTCCAATCGTTGAAAAGGGAATTAACGTTCTTCGCGATTACGGAATACCTTTTGAGGTTCACGTTTATTCGGCGCACAGAACGCCTGCGGAGTCAGCTGTGTTTGTTTCCGGTGCTTACGATGCCGGATTCGGTGTAATAATCGCCGCCGCGGGTATGGCGGCTCACCTTGCCGGTGCCGTTGCCGCAAATACGGTTCTTCCTGTTATCGGTATTCCCGTTTCATGTAAAAACACCGGCGGTGTTGATGCGCTTTGGTCAACCGTTCAGATGCCAAGCGGTATACCGGTTGCAACAGTTGCTATTGACGGCGCTGCGAATGCCGCTCACCTTGCCGCACAGATACTTGCTCTCTCTGAGCCTGCACTCAGAGAAAAGCTTGTTGCCGCTCGCGAGGCGGGACGTGAAAAAGTGCTTGAAAAGAACCGCGCCATTGAAGAAAAATTCAACGTGTAATAGCAACTGTCATTTATTTATCGGAGGAATATATGGGAGTTTTCGGAATTATAGGAAACGAAAGATGTGAGGTTGCCTCAAGCGTTTATTACGGACTTTTCGCGCTTCAGCACAGAGGTCAGGAAAGCTGCGGAATCGTTGTTAACGACGACGGTATCTTCACAATGATAAAGGACTCGGGACTTGTAAACGACGTGTTTGACCACGCAAAGCTCGATGCGCTCGGCGAGGGAAATATGGCTATCGGTCACGTTCGCTACGGAACGCTTGGAACAAAGGGCAGAGAGAATGCCGAGCCTATCGTTGTAAATCACGTGAAGGGAAGACTTGCTATTGCGACGGCAGGAAAGCTTGTTAACGCAGCGGAGTTAAAGCACGAGCTTGAGCTTCAGGGAATGATATTTCACACGTCAAGCGACGCGGAGATTGTATCTTATGTTATAACCAAAGAGCGAATAAACTCGAAATCAATAGAAGAAGCCGTAAGCAAGGCTATGAATAAATTTGACGGCGGTCTCAGCCTGCTTGTCATGTCACCTCAGAAGATAATAGCAACGAGGGACAAGCACGGATTCCATCCGATGTGCTTTGGAAAGAGAGAAAACAGTCAGTACGTTATCGCAACCGAGACCTGCGCGCTCGATACGGTGGGAGCCACCTTTATTAGAGAACTTAAACCCGGTGAAATAATGGTATTTTCAAGTGAAAGCGTTAAGTCGATAACCGACCACTGCGATAAGGTCCCCGAATCGCTCTGTGTTTTCGAGTACGTTTATACGTCACGTCCGGATTCTGTTATTGCGGGCTGTTCGGTGCATGAGGCGAGAAAACGCGCCGGTGCAATGCTTGCAAAGGCGCATCCCGTTGAAGCCGACGTCGTCGTCGGAGTTCCGGACTCGGGTCTTGATGCCGCGATAGGATACGCCGAGGAGTCGGGTATCCCGTACGGAATAGGACTTCTAAAAAACAAGTATATAGGAAGAACATTTATAGCTCCGGGACAGAATGTCAGAGAGGATAAGGTGAAAATAAAGCTGAATCCAATAAGCGCGACGGTGAGCGGCAAGAGAGTGGTTCTGGTTGATGACTCGATAGTTCGCGGAACAACCTGTGCAAAGCTCGTTAAGCTCCTTAAGAACGCGGGAGCTACCGAGGTGCATCTTCGTTCGTCTGCGCCTCCATTCCTCAACCCCTGCTACTACGGTACGGACGTTGACTCTAAGGAATCTCTTATCGCCTGCAATCACACTGTAGAGGAAATAGAGAAAATAACCGGAGCTGATTCGCTCGGTTACTTAAGGCTTGAGGATGTAACCAAGCTTGCCGAATTCGGAAGCTGCACGGGATACTGTACTGCGTGCTTTGACGGAAAATATCCGACGAAGGTACTCCCAAAAAGAGTAGAGAGCAAATACGACAGAAAAATATCCGAAAACAGAGAGAAATAATTTTGAAAGGTATATAGACTATGAAGAATTCAAGATCAGAAAGCTACGCAAAGGCGGGTGTTGACATCACTGCCGGCTATAAAGCCGTTGAGCTTATGAAGGCGCATATAGCGCGCACACGCAACGAGGGATGCCTTGATGACGTCGGAGGATTCGGAGGTTGCTTCGGACTCCCCATCGCAGGAATGGAAGAGCCCGTGCTCGTTTCCGGCACTGACGGATGCGGAACGAAGGTCAAGCTCGCTATACTTATGGACAAACACGATACGATAGGAATCGATGCGGTTGCAATGTGCGTAAACGATATTATCTGCGTCGGCGCAAAGCCCCTCTTTTTCCTTGATTATATCGCATGCGGAAAGAACTATCCGGAGAAGATTGCTTCTATCGTTTCGGGCGTTGCAGAGGGTTGCGTTCAGTCGGGTGCCGCTCTTATAGGCGGAGAAACCGCGGAGCATCCCGGTCTTATGCCTCTTGAGGATTACGACCTTGCGGGGTTTGCTGTAGGTATCGTCGATAAAAAGAAAATAATCGACAACAAGAAAATGAAAGAGGGCGACGTTATAATCGCGCTTGCATCAACGGGTATACACTCAAACGGATTTTCACTTTGCCGTAAGGTTTTTGATATTGATAACAATAACCCCGAGCTTTACGTTCCCCGCGAGGAGCTTGGCGGAAGAACTATCGGCGAGGCGCTTCTCACTCCTACGAAAATTTACGTAAAGAGCGTGCTCGCACTTATTGAAAAGGTTGATGTCAAGGGTATTTCCCACATCACGGGCGGCGGCTTCTACGAGAATATTCCGCGCTCCATTCCCGACGGACTTTCGGCAAAGATAACGAAATCGACAGTTAAGGTTCTTCCTATTTTCGACCTTATCGCAAAGTTTGGTGATATTCCCGAGCGCGATATGTATAACACCTACAACATGGGTGTCGGCATGAGCATAGTTGTTCCCAAGGAAGAGGTTGAGCTTGCGCTTGATATCCTCAAGGCAAACGGAGAGGACGCGTACGTTATCGGTGAGATAATCAAGGGTGACGACGGAGTGGTGTTCGCTTAATGGGTATGAAGAAAATCGCAGTTTTGGTGTCGGGAGGCGGCACTAATCTTCAAGCTCTTATCGATGCCGAGAAGCGCGGCATGTTCGGCGAGAGCAAAATAACCCTCGTTGTTGCGTCAAAGCCGGGAGTTTTCGCTCTTGAACGCGCTGCAAATAACGCTATCGCGTCGAAAGTGCTTGCGCGCCGCGATTACGGCAGTATTGCCGAATATTCGAGAGCTCTCGCGGATGCGCTTATGTCCGAGGGGATCGATCTTGTCGTGCTTGCGGGATTCCTTACCATAATCGACGAGCAGATGTATGAGGCATTCCCGAACAGAATCATAAACGTTCATCCGGCTCTTATCCCGTCGTTCTGCGGAAAGGGCTACTACGGCCTTCACGTTCACGAGGCGGCTCTCAGTAAGGGCGTCAAGGTTTCGGGAGCTACCGTTCATATCGTTACCCCCGAGTGCGACGCGGGTCCTATAATTTTGCAGAAGGCTGTGTCGGTTTTAGAGGATGACACACCCGAGACGCTTCAGAAGAGAATTATGGAGGAGGCCGAGTGGGTTATACTTCCCGAGGCTGTCAAGCTCTTCTGCGAGGACAGAATTACCGTTAAAAATAACAAAGTCTATATAAGCTGATTTGAGGAGATAAAAAATGAAGATTTCAACTATCAAGGACGAGCTTAATTCCCTCGCTTACCACGGCAGAGGAATCATCATCGGTAAGAACGCAGACGGCAAGAAGGCCGTTACCGCTTACTTCATCATGGGCCGCAGCGAAAACAGCCGCAACCGCGTATTCGTTCCCGAAGGAGATGCAATGCGTACCAAGGCGTTCGACGAATCCAAGATGACCGACCCGCATCTCATCATTTATTATCCCGTCCG
>JAZSGJ010000049.1:0-11575 GCA_045532675.1 Eubacteriales bacterium
ACGCCATGCGAGTATTACTTCGCCACCGCCGCGTGACAAAAATCTCCCCCTGCTGCGCAGCAGGGGGAGTAGAAAGAATATTATTCAATTAACAAATTCTTTTTTGTTTTTTAGTCTGTCTACTTGACAGGGGGCACATTATTTCGGCATTGAAAACTGCTTTTTTCTTTATTCTCAATCAATGTTTAAAAGTTTTTTGATATTTCCGGAGAAAATCATTTCGCGCTCTTCTTCGGTAAGGGGGATTCTATTGAATCTCTCCAGCTCGCCCGAAGCATCCCACATGGGAAAATCGGTGGCAAAAAAGAACCTGTCCGCACCCAGCATATCTATTATTTCCTTCGCTCTTTCGGGGCTTATAAACGGCAAAGACGAGCAGGTATCGAAGTAAACGTTTTTGAGACCTTTATAAAGCTTTGCGCTATCCCAGCAGCGATATCCCCCGAAATGCGCGGCAATAAACTTCGCATCCGGATACTTCTTCGCTATATTCACAAGTCTTTTTGGATTTGAAAAATCATATCTGTCATCACCTATATGAAAAAGTATCGGCAATTTTCCGCTCGCGGCTCTGTAAAATTTTTCCGCAACTTCATCGTCTATATTAAATTTCTGAAAATCCGGATGCAGCTTTATTCCCTTAAATCCGTTCTGAATTGCCCATTCCACCTCGGAATTAACCTCACCATCGGTTAAATCCTGATGCAAGGTAATAAAACCTATAAATTCGGGGTGAAGAGAGATTTCGCGTTTAATAAATTCATTGATAGAACGCACCTGATGTGCCGTCGTTGCGACCGAGTGTACTACATATCTTGAAATTCCCGCTCTCTTCCCGTCCTCGAGCAGACGCTCTGCCGTTCCTGCCGGCATTTCCATTTTTATATCGTAAAATACGCCTATAGTATCCGTCGCTTTTTTTGCAATTTTTTCGGGATATATATGTGCGTGCGCGTCGATAATTTCCATTGCTTTTTCCCTTACGTCTAACCTAAGGCTGACCGAATTTTCAATCGGAATCCTTTATAATGTGTCCTTTTTTAATATTTTCCTCTATGAGTTTTTTTGAATATTCCCAAATATATTCGGAACCGAGCTTACTTCCGCTCTGTCTTTTTACTACCTGGGATTCCTTTACGCCATGCCTTTCCCAATCCTTGCCGTTATTAATATCGTTTAACAGCAGCGGCTGAAAATTATCCATGACCTTGACAAATCTTGCCTCCGGGCTCTCCCCCGTCTCAAATTCCTCGAATATATCTCTGAGATGCTTTTCCTGCTCGCTCGGCAATATTCCGAATATTCTGTCAGCCGCAAGCTTTTCTCTTTCCTTTTGTGTCTCAAGAGCCTTCGTGTCATAGGCATAGGTATCACCGGCATCAATTTCGACTATATCGTGAATTATTGCCATCATCATTGCCTTTGCCACGTCGAATTCTTCGTTTGAATATTCCTTAAGCAAATAAATCATAAGTGCCATGTGCCATGCATGCTCTGCATCGTTTTCGCATCTTGAATATCCGCTTATGTGCGTCTGTCTGAAAATGTTTTTTTCTTTATCGGCTTCAAGAATGAAATCAAGTTGTTTTTTAAATTTTTCTGTATCCATAAAAACCTCTTGCTTAATTTCTTCTGTCCGTCAGATAGATAGCCAAATCGCGCAAAAACTCGCTGTTTTCATACTTGGATATTGCATTTACAGCATCCCGTGTCAATTCTTTTGCATACTTTACAGCTTCATCAACAGAATAAAAGCTTAGATAAGTACTCTTCTTTTCCTTCGCGTCGGCTCCCGGATTTTTTCCAAGTTCCTCCGCACTGCCGATAACGTCAAGCACGTCATCCACTATCTGAAACGCAAGCCCTATATTCTCGGCGTAAACGTTTACGTCCGCCATTCTTTCGTCATAAAGCGATACTCCGGCGGCAAGTGCACCGAGATATGCAGACGCCTTTATAAGAGCGCCGGTTTTGTAAGCGTCCATTTTCTTAAGAGACTCCAGACTAAGGGGGGACTCTTCGCCCATAACGTCTATAAATTCTCCGCCTACGAGACCGTGAGTTCCCGTACAGTCGGACAAAACTCTGATTGCCTGAACGTTTATTTCAGCGCTGACAAAGCTGTTTTTCGCAATCAGACCGTACGCATCCATAAGAAGTCCGTCACCTGCAAGAAGCGCTGTTGATTCACCGAAAACAACATGATTCGTCGGTCTGCCCCTGCGGAGCTCGTCATCGTCAATACACGGCAAATCGTCGTGAATAAGAGACGCCGTATGCACCATTTCAAGAGCCGCGGTATAAGGCAACACAGCCTCATCGGAGCCGCCGAACAAGCGGCAAAAGGCGAGAGCGATAATAGGACGAATCCTCTTCCCGCCCGCCATAAGACTGTAATTCATAGATTCTATTATTCCGTTAAGCTCCTCGTCGCGGTTTCCGGAATATATTTTTTCAAGTAACGCGTTGACACATTGCGCGTCTTTTTTCATCTGTTCGATTAACTGCCCGTTCATCATATCTCCATTTCGACCTAAGGGTCAGCAATTTTGTGTGTTTATCAAGGCTTACATATATTATAACACACTTCTCCGAGAAGTTCAACTGCTTTTTAAATTATTCAAAAAATTTGATTTAAGAATGCTTATTCATATTCGATATAGAAATTCTAATTATTGCTATCATTAAGTATTACGTAATGAGTGTTATCAGACCATATTGACGCCGTGGCAATCAACCCTTTCGGCTGCATAAAAAAGAGGCTTTCATCTTTTCTCTCTTTGCCCAACGCATATTTAACGCGTATCGCTTAGGTAATTTTTATAGATTCTGCATGGATGTGAAGTTTTTATAAAATATTAATTTCCCCTTTTTTATTGAAAACCGCATAACATATATGGTATAATTGATTTAAGCTTAAGCTTTTATTTCATAAGCAAGGAATACTCATTCAATTTTATAAATTGTCCGAGCGAGATTAATGCTTAGCCTAAAGAGCCGAAAAAAGCCCGGAGTCAATCTATCAGACAACGTGAAAGATTCCGGTATAGAGTTAAATATTGACACGGATGCCACCTATACCTTAACAGAAGAACCGATAAGCACGATGTCAGCGCCACCCTGTTTGAACAGAATACATGCCGGAACGGACGTGGTCTGTGTACCCGGAAACATTGCTTATATAAAAAAATTTTAGAAATATAGACTTTACTTAAGCGAACACATGTGAACCTAATATTAAGTATTAAAAGGAGATAAAATGAATACCGTTCGTCTTGGAAAAACAGAAATAACCGTAAACAAAAACGGCTTCGGAGCGCTGCCGATTCAGCGCGTACAGGCAGAAGATGCTTGCAAAATATTAAGAAAAGCCTCCGAGGGCGGTATAAATTATTTTGATACCGCAAGATTTTATACCGACAGTGAGGAAAAAATCGGAATGGCACTCTCCGATGTGAGAGATAAAATAATAATCTCCACGAAAACCATGCGCACAGAGGCCGATGGATTTTGGAAAGA
Source organism: Eubacteriales bacterium (assembly GCA_045532675.1). GTDB lineage: Bacteria > Bacillota > Clostridia > Oscillospirales > CAG-272 > UBA1740. The sequence continues at coordinate 3,520 of JAZSGJ010000049.1, forward strand.
ATTAAATACCAGCCTTTCGCTTCTCAAAACCGATTATATCGATATATACCAGTTTCACAATCCCCCGTTTTGCCCAAAGCCGGGCGACGGAAACGGACTTTACGAAGCAATGCTTGAAGCAAAAGAAAAGGGGCTCATACGTCATATAGGCATAACGAGCCACAAGCTTGCCATTGCGGAAGAAGCGGTAAAATCGGGACTTTATGAAACACTTCAGTTCCCGTTTTCCTATCTTGCAAACGAGAAAGAAGAAGCTCTCGTAAGGCTTTGCGAGGAATATGACGTTGGCTTTATTTGCATGAAGGCGCTTGCGGGAGGACTTATTACTCGCTCCGACGTTGCATACGCCTTTCTTGCCGATTATCCCGTCGCGCCCATTTGGGGAATACAGAGGGAATGCGAGCTTGACGAATTCCTTTCGTATAACAATAATCCCCCCTCTATGAACGAAGAATTCAAACAATACATAGAAAAAGAAAGAAAAGAGCTTTACGGAGAGTTTTGCCGCGGATGCGGATACTGTATGCCATGCCCCGCGGGAATTGAAATACACAGCTGCGCAAGAATGTCACTGATGCTAAGACGTGCTCCCACGGCAATGAGCCTGACCCCAGAGTCTCAGGCGAAAATGAAAAAAATAGAGGACTGCACAAACTGCGGCAAATGCAAATCAAAATGTCCGTACGGTCTTGACACGCCCGCGCTGCTAAAAAAGAACTACGAAGATTACAAAACTTTTCTTTGAGGTAAAAATGAATTTAATTTACGATGAACACACCGATTCCGATGCGCTTTATTTCAATAGAAATTCCCTTGCGAAAAAAGGAATCCCCGAGGGAAAAAATTTGCAGTTCACTTTAAATCAAATATGCCGGTAGTAATAATCGGCAAAAAACCTGCAGCATATCATTTCTGATTAAAAAAGGTGTTAACTCATGTTTTTCAGACTTGAGCAAACACCTTTTTATTTATTTTCTGCATAACTGCCAGAATGCAACAGCCCCCGCCGCCGCAACGTTAAGAGAGTCGACCCCGTTTGACATTGGAATTTTAACCGTATAATCACAGCTTGCTATTGTTGTTTTCTTAAGTCCGTCGCCTTCCGTTCCGAGAACTATGGCAAGCCGCTCCTCCTTCGCAAGCTCCTTGTCATCTATGCTCACGGAATTCTCGGAGAGCGCCATAGCGGCGCACTTAAACCCAAGATTTCTGAGCAGATTAACACCGTTTTCCTTCCAATCCTCAGCCGTGTCGCAAATTTTTGTCCACGGAACCTGAAAAACCGTGCCCATGCTGACTCTTATTGCGCGTCGGCACAGTGGGTCGCAGCATGTTGGTGTTACCAGCACGGCATCAACTCCGAGAGCCGATGCCGAGCGAAAAAGCGCTCCTATATTGGTCGAATCGGTTATTTCCTCAAAAACTGCAATTCTTCTCGCATTTTCACAAACCTCCTCAACACTTTTAAATATAGGCCTCTTCATCGCACAAAGCGCGCCTCTTGTAAGCTCAAATCCGGTAAGACCTCGCAAAACCTCGCGTGTCGCGGAATAAACCGTAAAATCACTGCAAGAAGAGCATCTGTCAATTATATTCTGAACAGCTCCGTTAATCAAACGTTCGTCAACAAGCAATGCTATCGGTTCACATCCCGAATTTAGCGCTACCTCTATGACTGTTGGACTTTCGGCAATAAATATTCCCTTCTCCGGCTCAAGCTTATTTCTTAACTGTGCTCCGGTAAGTCTGACAAACATATCAAGCTCAGGCGCACAAAAGTCGTTTATCTTTATTATTTTCGTCATTCTGTGTTTTCCCGTTTCTGAATAATCTATTTGCAATATCTGTTTTTTGTTATGAGTTTTTTATATTTGTAAAATATTTCACTGTTTTCTCTCTTATGCTTGTGTTTTTATATAATACGCTATACTTATGTAAAATGAACTTTTTATTGTCAAATATTCCATTTTGTGAGTGGGAACGTTCAATTGCCAAAAACGAAATAGCTATTTGAATTTTACCATACGTAACCCGATTTGTCAATTATGTTTTAAACAAAACCCGACACAGCTCGTTCTTTTATTTATTTTATCTATTGACATAGAGTGTAATTTATGATATAATATATCGAATAATTAAAAGAAAGGCTGTTATGACATGAAAACTGTTTTCAAAAATGCTATGACATATGAAAATGGCACAATAAAAAAGCAGCATATGCTTTTTGACGGCACTTCTATTTCCGTTTTCGAGGGTGAATCATTTCCTTTTGATGCCACTGTTATTGATAATACCGTAATTCTTCCCGGTTTTTGTGATGTACACGTACATTTCAGAGAGCCGGGTTTTTCATATAAGGAAACAATAAAAACGGGCTCTGCCGCCGCAGCGCGCGGAGGTTATACCGCCGTTATGACGATGCCTAATCTCAAGCCGGTACCCGATTCAAAGGAAAATCTGAAAATTCAGCTCGATGCGATAAAAAAGGACGCGATAATACCAATCTTCCCTTACGGTACTATCACCGTAGGACAAGCCGGCGAGTCGCTATCCGATATGGAAGAACTTTCGCCCGACGTTATAGGTTTTTCGGATGACGGACGGGGAGTTCAGAATCCCGATATGATGGAAGAGGCAATGATTAAGGCAAAAAAGCTTAATAAAATAATTGCCGCGCACTGCGAGGACAACTCTCTGCTTTTCGGCGGATATATTCACGACGGCGAATACGCTAAATTACACGGTCACAAGGGAATATGCTCGGAAAGCGAATACGCACAGATAGTACGGGATATCGAGCTTGTGAAAAAAACCGGCTGCAAATATCACGTATGCCACGTTTCGGCGAAGGAATCCGTCGACGCAATAAGAAAGGCAAAAGCCGAAGGCGTTGACATAACCTGTGAGACCGGACCGCATTACCTCACTCTCGATGACTCCTGCCTCATGGAAGACGGTCGCTTTAAAATGAATCCGCCCATCAGAGCAAAAGAAGATAAAGAAGCTTTAATACAAGGCTTACTCGACGGAACGGTAGATATGATAGCAACCGATCACGCGCCCCACTCGGAAGAGGAAAAGTCAAAAGGACTTTCCGGAAGCCTTATGGGAGTCGTAGGCCTTGAAACCGCGTTTGCGGTCTTATATACCAACCTCGTTATGACGGGAATAATAACGCTCGAAAAGCTTGTCGATATAATGTCGGCAGCGCCGAGAAAAAGGTTCGGAGTTACGGCTGACCCCGGATTTACCGTATTCGATATCGGAAGCGAATACACGGTTGACCCCGAAGAATTCGCTTCAATGGGAAAGGCAACCCCATTTCGCGATATGAAGGTTTACGGAAAATGTCTTCTCACCTTCTATAACGGAAAAGCCGTCTATCTTGATAAAAAAATAAATAATTAATATATTCTCAAACGAAACGAAAGGAATTCAAAATGGCAAAGAGAACAGACATTAAACGAGTAATGATAATAGGCTCCGGCCCTATTATAATCGGTCAGGCTGCGGAATTTGACTATGCGGGCACACAGGCTTGCCTAGCCCTCAAGGAAGAAGGCTACGAAGTTATCCTCGTAAACTCCAATCCTGCAACGATAATGACCGACACCACTATTGCGGACAAGGTATATATGGAGCCCTTGACACTTGAATACATTGCAAAAATTATAAGATACGAGCGTCCCGACGCAATAGTCCCCGGTATCGGCGGACAGACCGGTCTTAACATGGCTATGCTTCTTGAGAAAAAAGGAATACTCAAGGAAAACGGCGTTGAGCTTCTCGGCACCTCAAGCTTAAGTATTGAGCGTGCAGAGGACAGAGAGCTTTTCAAGGAGCTTTGCGAATCAATAGGCGAGCCCGTAATTCCATCGGATATAGCAAACACGCTTGACGAAGCTGTTGCGGCGGCTAATAAAATCGGATACCCCGTTGTTCTTCGTCCCGCATTCACTCTCGGCGGAACGGGCGGAGGATTTGCGTATAACGAGGAAGAGCTTAAAAATCTTGCAGTGGGCGCTCTTACCGCATCTCCCGTTCATCAGGTTCTTGTTGAAAAGAGCGTAAAGGGATATAAGGAAATCGAATTTGAGGTAATGCGCGACGGTGAAGACAACGCAATCACAATCTGCGGAATGGAAAACATAGACCCCGTCGGAGTTCATACGGGTGACAGTATAGTTGTCGCTCCCATCATGACTCTTAACGATCACGACCTCAAAATGCTCAACGACAGCGCAATAAAGCTTATCCGCGAGCTTAAGATAGAGGGCGGATGCAACGTTCAGTTTGCTCTCAACCCCACATCGTCTGAATACTATCTTATCGAGGTTAACCCGAGAGTTTCAAGAAGCTCTGCTCTCGCATCTAAGGCGAGCGGCTATCCCATAGCGAGAGTTACGGCAAAAATTGCCGTAGGCATGACTCTTGATGAAATCGAGGTTGCCGGAACGAAGGCATCCTTTGAACCGAGCCTTGACTACGTAGTTGCAAAATTCCCTCGCTTCCCCTTCGATAAATTCACAACTGTTCCGAACAAGCTCGGAACTCAGATGAAAGCGACCGGTGAATGTATGAGCATCGGTTCAAACCTTGAAGAATGCATGTTGAAATCGGTGCGTTCGCTTGAAATAGGTGTATACCATCTCTCAATGGCTAAGTTTGAAAACATGGATGAAGCCAAGATGCTCGAATATATCAACGAATTCCATGACGATAACATTTTTGCTATCACAGAGCTTATGCGCAAAGGACATACGGTAAAAGAGCTTCACGAGATAACGAAGATTACCTCTTTCTTCCTTGAATCAATCGAGAAGATAGTTAAAATGGAAAAGGCTCTCGCTAAGAAGAAGGGTGACAAAAAGCTCTTGGGCGAGGCAAAGATTATGGGCTTCTCCGACAGAATAATAGCAAAGTTTTGGGGATGCACCGAACTTGACGTAGCAGCTGCCCGCAAGGATGCAGGACTTATTCCCGCATACAGAATGGTTGACACAGCGCACGTCGGAGCTTACATTCCGTACTTCTATTCCTCATATACAGGAAAAAATCAGTCGAAGCTTACAAACAGAAAGAAGGTAGTTGTTCTCGGCGCAGGTCCTATTAGAATCGGACAGGGCGTTGAGTTTGACTACTCGACGGTTCACGCCGTAAACACAATCCGAGAGCTTGGATATGAATCAATAATAATCAACAACAACCCCGAAACCGTTTCAACCGACTATACCACCGCGGACAAGCTCTACTTCGAGCCTCTTACGGTTGAGGACGTTATGAACGTTATCGAATTTGAAAAGCCTATCGGAGTTATAGCATCACTTGGCGGACAGACGGCTATTAACCTTGCCGCTCCTCTTGCTGCTCGCGGCGTAAAGATTATCGGAACAGACTGCGAAGCAATTGAAAGAGCGGAAAACCGTGATGCGTTTGAAAAAATACTTGAAGAGCTTAAGATTCCTCAGCCCAAGGGTCAGGCTGTAACAAAAATAGAAGACGGCGTAAGAGTCGCAAAGGAAGTCGGCTATCCCGTTCTCGTTCGTCCCAGCTTCGTTCTTGGCGGAAGAGCCATGCAGCTTGTCGGAAACGAGGAGCAGCTTCGCCACTATCTGCGCACAGCCGTTGAAATCGATGAGGACAAGCCGGTTCTTGTTGACCACTATATACAGGGTAAAGAGGTTGAGGTTGATGCTATATGCGACGGACATGACGTTTTCGTTGCGGGCATAATGGAGCTTGTTGAACGCACGGGTATTCACTCGGGTGACTCTATAAGCGTATACCCCTCATTCTCGATATCCGATAAGGTTAAGGGTAAAATACTTACCTACACAAAACAGCTCGGTCTCGGAATCGGAATTGTTGGTCTTTTCAACATTCAGTTTATCGTAGACGAAAAGGAAGACGTATATATCATAGAGGTTAACCCCCGTTCATCAAGAACAGTTCCCTTCCTTTCAAAATCCACGGGATATTCTCTTGCCGATATCGCAACCCAGGTTATAATGGGTGCAACCCTTAAGGAGCTCGGAATATTCGATATATACCCCGAGGAAAAGAAACGTTGGTACTGCAAGGTTCCGGTATTCTCATTCAAGAAGATAAACGGAATTGACGCATACCTTTCTCCCGAAATGAAGTCCACAGGTGAGGCTATCGGCTACGATGATGACCGCAACCGTGCATTCTACAAGGCGCTTCAAGCATCGGGAATGAATCTGCAAAACTACGGAACAGTTTTCGTTACAATAGCAGATGCCGATAAGGAAGAGGCTCTTCCTCTTATCAGAAGATTCTACAATCTCGGATTCAACATTGAGGCGACTCGCGGAACGGCTATGTTCTTAAAGGAGCACGGAATCAGAACGAGAATCAAGGAAAAGCTAAGCTCAGGCTCGGTTGACATTGCCGAATCGTTAAGAGCGGGCCACGTTGCTTACGTAATTAACACGAGCGATATCTCATCCACCGATCAGCAGAAGGACGGACACGAAATACGCGCAATAGCAATTGAAACAGGTACTACGATGTTCACATCACTCGACACGGTTAAGGTTCTTCTTGACGTGCTTGAGGATATCACAATAACAATTTCTACGATTGACAGCTGATATGAAGACAGGAATATTTGAATTAATATCTAACAGAAAAATAGCGAAGAACACCTATGAATGGGTTCTTTCGGGAGACGTATCCGATATAACCTCTCCCGGTCAGTTCGTTAATATACAGCTTGACGGATTCTATTTAAGACGCCCCATATCCGTATGCGACTGTACTGACGGAAAGCTGACTCTTATATTCAAAGCCGTAGGCGCGGGCACGGAAAAAATGGCATCCATGCTCCCCGGTGAGAAGCTTGATATTCTCACCGGACTCGGAAACGGCTACGATCTCGCAAAATCCGGGGATGCTCCTCTTCTTATTGGCGGCGGCGCCGGTGTTCCGCCCATGTACATGCTCGCAAAAGAGCTTATCGCTCTTGGCAAAAAGGTTACCGTTATACTCGGATTCGGCTCTGCGGACGAGGTTTTCTATAAGAACGAATTCGAAAAAATCGGCGCTTCGGTCATAGTAACGACGGTTGACGGAACAGAGGGTGTTCGCGGATTCGTTACCGATGCAATGTGCGGTGTTGAGTATACCTATTTTTATACCTGCGGTCCCGAGCCTATGCTCAAAGCTATATACGATAAATCCGAAACGTCGGGTCAATTCAGCTTTGAGGAAAGAATGGGATGCGGTTTTGGCGCATGCATGGGCTGCTCCTGCAAAACGAAATACGGAAACAAGAGAATCTGCCGAGACGGCCCCGTTCTCGTAAAGGAGGAAATTATATGGTAAACTTAAAAACCGACCTTTGCGGAATAACTCTTGACAACCCAATTATTCCCGCAAGCGGAACCTACGGATTCGGCTATGAATTTGCCGAGCTTTACGACATAAATATTCTCGGCTCGCTTTCCTTCAAGGGAACGACACTCGAGGCAAGATTCGGAAACCCAACGCCGAGAATAGCGGAATGCCCATCGGGCATGCTTAACGCCGTCGGACTTCAGAACCCCGGAGTGGATGCCGTAATATCGCATGAGCTTCCCAAGCTTCGCAAAGTATTTCACAAGCCCGTCATGGCAAACGTTTCGGGATTTTCCGAACGCGAATACGTCGAAACGGTTGAAAAACTTGACACGCAGTCGGACATCGGCTGGTTTGAAGTAAACATATCCTGCCCCAACGTTCACGGTGGCGGAATGAGCTTCGGAACGTCACCCGAAGCTGCCGGAGAAATCACACGCGCTGTAAGGCGTGTTACAAAAAAGCCTCTTATAATCAAGCTTTCTCCAAACGTTACCGATATAGTTTCTATTGCCAAAGCATGTGAGGACGCTGGAGCAGATGGTATCAGTATGATAAATACTATGCTTGGAATGAGAATAGATCTGAAAAGAAAAAAGCGACGCGAGCTTATGCTTCAGATGCCGCTTTACTCCAAGGTTGAATCACTTTATATAGGGCTTTCGAAGGGCTCTGAGCTTGAGCCTTGGAGTGAAGG
>JAZSGJ010000046.1:0-5268 GCA_045532675.1 Eubacteriales bacterium
AATATATAATTTATTCACAATGAGTTAATAATTATTTGGTATAATAGAACGGTCGCAGAAAGGACCATTAGCTCAGTTGGTTAGAGCTACCGGCTCATAACCGGTCGGTCCTAGGTTCGCATACCCCGCTCGGAGATCGGAGAGCTCGCTTGTAAGAGGCAAGGCGGGGAATATTGACTCTCGACGTCAAAGTCCTAGATTAACTCAGCTTTGATTAATACTTGACACATATTGTTTTATATGATAAAATGTATTTGTATTAAAAATACGAGGTGAGATTTTGGAAAACAGAAAGTTTAGGCCGATGATAGACAGGTTGTATTGGTCAATTATTATTCTGACTTCTGCCGTTATGATTCCGTTGACGGTTCTTTCCTTTAATAATTTAGCGGCGTTAATTATTACGGTAGCCGTGGATTTATTTGTGCTGTATTTTTTTGTTTCGCCGCTTTTCGGTTACGTTGAATTGCGCGAAGAAACTGTATTTATTAAATTCGGATTGATAATGGAAAGAGAAATTCCATATAAAAAAATCAGAGGACTAGAGAAAGAGCGAAAGTTTTATTCGGATTCCATGTTATCCCTAAAAAACGCGTTTGAACATATTAATATTAAATATGACACCTTTGATGTTGTTACAATCAGCGTAAAGGATAATGATGAATTTATTAGAGAAATTGAAGCGGAATTTATGAGGTATAAATACTAAAATGAAAAAAATAAGTATTGTTTCATTTGCGTCGTTTGTTTTTCTCTTCTTCTGTTCAACCGTTGCCGTGTTGATGAAGAATGTTTTTGATAGCGCCATGTCAGCGCTTGCTGTCGGAGCTGTTATTTTAATAATAAGCGGTGTAATTGCGTTTGTTATCCGCGAGCGTATGATAATAAACATGCTGTGCTTCTTGCTTAGCTCAGTCGCCATGGGAATTCTAATCAGAGCATGGTATATTAACCGCGGATTTGAGAATTCGTTTGGCACGGTATGCATGGTAGCACTTGCGACGGTTCTTTATCTTTGGATATTTTTTGCACTGTCAAAGATTCCGTTTATACATAAGTCAAAGGCTGCATATACTATTCTTTGCGTTTTGTACGCCGTTTTGTCCGCAGTGTTTTATTTTGTCGTAATGCTGAATACCGAAACAACGTTTGTCTCCACCTTCGGATTTTACATGATAATAGAGCTTGCGTTTATTTTTGCAATGTCACTTGAGGTAAATACAAAAGAGGAGCTTGTCAGAAATCTGACTCTTTCGACCTATTCGGTGTTTATAGTTGCGATTATCGCGGCTGTGGTTATTATTGCCGCGGCAGCAGGCGGAGACTGTGACTGCGATTGCGGCGCTGACGGATGCTGTGACGACGATTGTGTTGATTGCTGCGACTGCTGTGACTGCGGGGGAAGCGGTGAACCGTCCCTAAAGAAAACCAATAAAAAGAAAAGATACAGGATGACTCCGCATGATTAAGCATCCGATAGAGCCTGTATATAACTCCTCGTCAAAAATTCTGATGCTCGGGAGCTTTCCGTCGGTAAGGTCGCGTGAGGTTGGATTCTTTTACGGACACCCGCAAAACAGATTCTGGAAGGTAATATCCTCAATTCTTGGGTGCGAGAATCCAAGTACAGTTGAAGAAAAGCGTCAGCTCCTTCTCGGGTACGGAATTGCCGTATGGGACGTGATAGCTTCATGTGATATAGAGGGAAGCGCGGACAGCACGATTAAAAGCGTTCTGCCAAATGATCTTAGCGCCGTACTTACCGTAGCTGATATTAAAGCTATATTCGTTAACGGTAAAACCGCAGAAAAGTATTATAATAAATACATACTGAAAGCAGTAAGACGCGAGGCAATAACTCTTCCGTCAACATCTGCCGCAAATGCCGCGTTCTCGCTCGAAAAGCTTATACGGGAGTGGAGTATAATTAAAAAATATATATAAAGGGACTGATTCATTCAGCGCAGAACAAAAGTACAAGAAAAGGATAAAAAGCAAAAAAACGCTTTTGCTACCGGTAAATGAGTAGTGAAAGCGTTTTTTAAGGTGGAATTTCTTGCGAAATTCAATTTTATTGTGCTTTTTAGTCGCGTTTTGGCTCTCTGCCGTGCTTTTGTACGCCGACAAGTGCCAAATCACGCCTTCCGCATCTTAATGACTCAGCCTCTTTTTACCAAAAGTCAAAACGCCAGAAGTTTGGCGCTTCGCCGATTATGATTATAGACAGCATCATTCTTACAGTATCGAGAACGATAAGAACGCCGAGCGTTAAACAAATAATTTTAGCCGTCCTGAAGCTGATTTTTTTGCGAATGAAATTTAAAATCGGGGCATATAAAAATTTGAAAATAAGATACGCGCCTGTGCCAAATCCGAAAACCGACAGCACGCTCGTGAATTTAGTTATATGTAAAGGATGTTTTGAATAATTCCATAACTGAACGTCAAACAGTATATCCCAAAGGTTTCCGACAACAAGCTCACCTAAAAAAACACATAAGCATATCGCACAATAGGTAATTATGTTTGACAGCACTTTCGTTTTTAGCGTGCTGTTTTTAAAAACCTTCTTTCCGAAAAAGGTAACGTCATTCGGTGTGCCGAGCGCTATATGAAATGCAAAAGGAATAAGTAGGTATGGGGAGATGAAGGGAAACAGGTGAAAACGGGAATCGATTACGCCGCTTATAGCAAGCTTAAAGGCGTTTTCAGCTATCCATCCTATAAATGCGACTAAAATTCCAAAAAGATATAAGTATACAAATTCAACTCCGAATATTTTTAGCGGTGATTTTTTCTGTTGTTTCATTATACGTTTCTTCCTCAGATAAAGCTTTTTCGATTCTTGTAAAAACGGGCAGATGCTTAATGATTGCTATAGTGGAAATTATAGCGCATCCTAAAGCTATATTATATAAGTTTTTATATATAAGTATAATTAAAGCCGAGATTCCAAAAAGCCCGAAGCTGATTATACTGCGTCGGCTGTTAGGCTTAATTTTAATTAAGGTAGAAAAGATTATGTATAGTGTAGCAAGCAAAAATCCGACACGGGTTATGGGTAATATACCTATGAGCACTCCAAATGAGGTTGAAATGCATTTCCCACCGTGAAATTTGTTGAATATACCGAGCGCGTGGCCTAAAACAGGGGATAGCATAACGAGCGTGAAGAGATAGTTTTTACAGTCAAGCAGCAGGCAGGCTGAAAATACAGGTAAAAAACCCTTCATCATATCTGCCGCGAGACATATTGCCCCAAGTCCCTTTCCGCATTTCATAAATACGTTGGCTGCACCGGGATTGCCGTCGCTTCCAAGCTCGCATATATTCTTTCCTATGGTTATTTGGGGTATGATTTTTGAAAACAGTATGCTTCCAAGGAGAAATCCTCCGATAATGAAGCAGATCCATATTAATATCATTTTTTACCCTCTATAATTGTGTTTGCTATATTTTCGGCAGCATTTGGGGGGATATGCGCTCTTTGAGAGCACTCTATATCCTCAGCAAGTTTTTCATTATTTAAAAGCCTTTCCGTTTGCTTAACCGCCGATTTTACGCTTCTTCCGGGAATAGACATTCCGTTTTTGTTGAAGTATTTTATATTATATGATTCGCACCCGGGAATTGCCCTCATATGAACTAACGGACGGTTTGCCGCGGCTATCTCTGTGCTTGAAAGTCCTCCCGGCTTAGATAGCACTACATCGGATGCTTTAATATATATATTGATATCGGGCGTGAAGGTAACAATCTTTATTTTGCTGTTTTTCCCGAAAGCCTTATCAAGCTTGTCCTTTAACTTTTCGTTTCTTCCCACAAATACGCAGATGGTGTGAGCGCTGTCAAGACGCTTGTTCATTTCTTTGCATATTTTAACGATCTTTCCGCATCCGGCCCCGCCTGACAGTATGCTTACGACTCTTTTATCAGCAGGGATGGAGAGCATTTTTTTTGCTTCAATTTTCGATAACGGTATATTGAATTTCGGACTTATCGGAATACCCGTAACTTTTATTTTGTCTTCGGCAAAGCCTTTCTTTATAAGCTTGTCTTTTGTTTCGTCGGTGGGCACGAAATGTATATCAAGACTCTTTACGTCCTTGTAAAAGGGAATGACCGTATAATCGGTCAGAACGCAATAGACGGGCAAGGCTATCCCGTATTTTTTCTTTGCGGCAACCATAGCCTGCATTGTGAAAAGCTGTGTGCAGACAACGGCATCAAAGCCACTCTTCTTTATATATTCGCTGAGTTTATCTGCATATTTTGAATTTGCCCATGCGACGGGAGACTTAAGATGGAGTGATTCGTATATCGCACCTATTCTGTATATGACTCCGAAAAGAGTCGGAGCTTTAATAATCATGTTGTTGTATATTGATGACACTCTTCGCATCATTTTTTCACTTTTAAATGAGATAGGGTCTATAAATTCACACTCTAAGTCCTTTAGCGCAATAGCTTCTATAACTGCTTTTGCGGCACTGTTATGTCCTTCTCCGGTGCTGCAGCTTAGTACAAGAACTTTCAAAAGGTAATCCTCCGAGAATTTGCTATGATTATATTTTAAACAAAAAAATTAAGTGAAAATTAACTTGAGTTGAATTCTTTTACATAAAACGCAAGAAACCGAGATGTTAAATTGATAAATTGCAGGCTGCATGTTCTTATCATGCATTGTGTTGAGCAACATAGTATAACACGACGTATTGCTTTTGTCAAGACACCGAAAAAATATTTTTAATTTTTTTCAACTATTTTTTACATATTTCTTGACAATCTAATACAGTTATGTTAAAATATGCTTAAAGACAAAATATTTTATATTATTTTTATAATTATTTAAGGAGAATTAAAATGCCCGAGATAAAATATGAGGTGATAAGCACCATAGGAGTTGTAAGCGAGGGTAAGAACGGTTGGAATAAGGAGCTGAACCTTATAAAGTGGAATGAAAGAGAGCCCGTATATGATATTCGCACCTGGTCGCCTGACCATGACAAAATCGGTAAGGGCGTTACTATTACCGCAGAAGAAGCAAAAGCTCTTCGTGATATGCTTAACAGCCTTGATTTGGGATAATAGCTTACATATAGAAAAAGCAAACAGCACTCCACAACGTAATGTGCCCCCTGTCAAGTAGACAGACTAAAAAACAAAAAAGAATTTGTTAATTGAATAATATTCTTTCTACTCCCCCTGCTGCGCAGCAGGGGGAGATTTTTGTCACGCGGCGGTGGCGAAGTAATACTCGCATGGCGT
>JAZSGJ010000105.1:0-5926 GCA_045532675.1 Eubacteriales bacterium
CAAGAAGCGTAAAAGGCGTTGAGCCCTCGGGTCTTCCGGAAAGGACTCGAGAATAGTTTTCAACACCGGAGCAGAATCCGACCTCTCTTAGCATTTCAAGGTCGTATTTCGTCCTCTCCTCTATTCTCTGAGCCTCAATAAGCTTGTCTTGACTCTTAAAAAACTTAACACGCTCCCGCATTTCAGCCTCAATTTCAAAAAGCGCGGCTTCGCGGCGCTCATCGGATACCGCATAGTGCGTCGCGGGGAATATTGCCGCGTAAGAGAGGACCTCAAGAACTTCTCCCGTAAGCGTGTTTATCTTTGTTACCCTGTCAATCTCGTCACCGAAAAATTCGACTCTTATCGCTTTATCGGTGCTTGATGCGGGAAATATCTCAACCACGTCACCCTTAACTCTGAATTTATTTCTGATAAAATTCATATCGTTGCACTCGTAGCTTATAGAAACGAGACGGCGGATAAGCTCATCGCGTGACATCTCCATACCCGGGCGCACCGCAACCAAAAGGCTCTCGTATTCAAGTGGGTCGCCGAGAGAATATATACATGAAACCGATGCGACGATTATGACATCCCGTCTCTCAAAAAGCGAGGACGTCGCGCTGTGACGTAGCATATCTATCTCCTCGTTTATCATCGCGTCCTTTTCAATATACATATCCTTGCCGGGTATATAAGCCTCAGGCTGATAATAATCGTAATAAGACACGAAATACTCGACCGCATTCTCGGGAAAGAATGAGCGGAACTCGGTACATAGCTGAGCCGCAAGAGTCTTGTTATGAGCAAGAACCAATGTTGGTCTGTTAAGCTTTGCTATAACGTTAGCCATAGTAAAGGTTTTACCCGAGCCCGTAACGCCAACAAGTGTTTGCGCGCGCTCTCCCGCTTCTATACCTTCAACGAGCGCCCGTATTGCCTCGGGCTGATCACCCGTAGGCTGATATTCGCTTTTCAGAATGAAGCGTCGTTCCTCCATATACTCCTCCCCTTCCCGAAAAACGGAATCACAGGACATGCGATTCCGTTTTATGTATTTATCTTCCCCCTCGCCGACCTCCGCCGGATCTTCCTCTTGAGCCTCCGCCGGATCTTCCTGACGAGGTGTTTATCCGCACCTTCGATACGGTGCTTCCTATAAATATGTCACTGCACTCATCCTTCAACAGATTAAGACTTGCATATCTTTCAAGCGGATATGTGGGTGACTTAAGCTTATGCTTATATTTGTAAATAACGCATCCGACGGTAACGCCGCCGAATATAAAGGCTAATATAAAGGATACAAGCAGAGTGTTCCACAACGGCTCCTGCAACTTTCCTCTGTATGCCTTGGACGTAAGGTGCGCAAATGCCGAAACTCCGTCTCCGAATTTTCCGCCCTTGATATTGTCGTAAACAGCTTTCGCGTCAAGTATTCTGTCTACCTCGGAATCGCTAATTTCGTAATACGCGTCCCCGAACGTATCAAGATAGTAATAATAAGTATCTGTATAATGATAATAATTTATTTCAAGAACTATTAAATCTTCGCCGTATAAAAATCCAAGCTCCGATGGGTCGTATGAATTATTATTAAGGGTAGTCACCAGTCTTATCGGTATCCCGCACTCAGTTTCAAAATCCAAAAGTGCCACCTCTATCTTTGCCTTATCCTCGGTTATTATTCCCGCCTTATCAAGTATTCTCGATTCATCCGTCGATGCAGATACCGACAGAGTTAAAACAGACGTAATAATCAGGATAAAAGCAAATATCAAAGAGAGCTTTTTTATCATATGATAAACCTCCCTATGAGAGTAAAAAGAAGAGTAAGAATACCGGTAACACTGCCGAGAAGTGCAAGAATTTTAGAAATGCTTATCGGAAGCTCACCGTATATTTTTCCTGTGTTACCGTTCATTGCGTAGGTGTAGACCCTATTCTTTTTACTCTTTTTCTTCTTATAGGTCAATATCCATATCGGCAAAAGCGCGTATTCCCAGTGTGATGAGCTAATGTTTATTCCGACTCTCGGAGGGTCTACCGCCATGTAGCCGTTTACCGTGTTGCAAAGGAGTGTCGTCGCATAAGAATGCATTTTGTCTCGCACCTCGCATGACAGCTCTTCCCTCTCGATACTTCTCTTTTTTGCTACGTACCCCTGGAGATAAGGTATTGAAAAATCCTTATACGCATCTATAGGATACGGCAGGATTCCCTCAAGCATCTTCTTATCCTCTTCGGAAATTGCCGACGAGGTAATATCCTCAAAATGTATGAATCCGCCGCGCCTTACGGCAAAATTCGACGTTTCGGTGTAGCGATAATTTCCGTTTCTCCAGCTTCTCGTCCTGTGCGCTACCGTCTGAAGAGTCGAATGAGCATCTGCATCGGTTACCCAGAATGGATAATATATTCCCGATATTTTTTCTACTTGGTCATCCGAAAAATAATCGCGTGGCAAAAACCATTTTTTCTTTGTGTAACGAAGGAATATTTCCTTCGCTTCTTTTTTATCAAAAGCAAATGGAATTATCTTTGACGGCTTCATTGCGCCGCTTACCCTGTCGGTAAGAACTATCGGGTTATGGCAGTAATAGCAGTAATCGGCAACCGTTGACTTATCGGATAAAATTTCGGCGCCGCAACTCGGACAGTTGTATTCGTTTATCTCACCCGAAAATTCAGCGTTTTCCCGCTCTGCCCTCTTGGCGCGCTCTGCGGCATCTGTATCAGAAAGATCTGCTTCGGAAAAATCCGACATGCAGAATTCACACACGAAGCGTTGCTTTTCCGCGTCAAAAATAAGACCCGCATCGCAGTTCGGACATTTATAAGTAAGTGTAGCCTCTGCCATATATTAAGAATTTTTCTTTCCGCAGTTTGAGCAGAACTTTGCGCCTGCCCCGTTCTTAGTTCCGCAATCAGAACAAAACCAATCGGCATCGGGAGCCTTCGCTCCGCAATTAGAACAAAACTTGCCCGTGCACTCGTTTCCGCAGGAGCAAACCCAGCCTCCCTTTGCTACAGGCCTTTTTGCGCCGCACTCTGAGCAGAATTTTCCGCTTGCAAGATTTCCGCAGGAGCATTGCCAACCGTCTTTTGCCGCCTCTTCTTTTTTCTTTTCGGCATCCATCTCCATCTGTCTTCTGTTTGTTTCGCTCGCGCTTGCCATAAAGCTGCCAACCGAGCCCATTCCCATACCCATGCCCATAAATGCCTGAGCCGAGCCTGCTGAATTTGAACCTGCCGCTTCAAAGCCGCGCGCAACCGCGCCTTGAACGTATCCTTCTCTTACCGATGCTTCACCGAGCATAGCGCCCTTATTACGCATATTGATAAGCTCTTTTGAATCATCGTCGTATGAAACGCTGGCAATACCGACCGACTGAACCTCGAATCCTCGAAGCTTCTTCCAATCCTCGTCAAGCTCGTTTGCCATATACCTAGAAAGCTCTCTTGACTTTCCCGCAACGTACGAAATGCGGATTCCGTCAGCCGACATATTGTTTATAGCCGAGCCAAGCGCCTCTAAAAACTCTGAAAGATACTGTTCGTTTATCTCTCCTATTTCAACTCTGTCGGTATTCTTTGGAATAACCTCGGTATAGAATTTGATAGGGTCGGTTATCTTTATCGAATATGTTCCGTGAGCTCTTAAAAACAACTCTGAATTATAGAAATTGTCAAAATAATTTACCGGAGTTCTCGTTCCGAACTTTATTCCCTTTATCTCTTGAAGATTTATGAAATACGCCTTTTGCGAATAGGACGGAACACCCGAAAACTTTATTCTTGTGAAGGCGTCCTTAAGAGCGTCCCCGAACTGACCGTTAAAAAGCGAGGGCGCCGCGGAGTCGTCTACTTTATAGTAACCCTCTTCAGCAGTATAATCAACTATCTTTCCGCCGTCAACGAGTATCATAAACTGATTAGGATAAACATGAATTATCGAGCCGTTGGATATTACGTCACTCGGACCGCGCTTATTATTGTTTCTTTTCTCTTTGCCTCTGACCTTGACGCCCTTAGTGAATACGGTACTGTCGCTCATTGAGTCAGCCTCAAGCACCTCAAGCCACGAGTCGGCAAGATTTCCGCCTATAGCGTTTAAAGTTGCTTTAATAATACCCATTTTTTCTCTCCTTATAAATTCATTCTAAATTTGCTGTGCTTAATTTGAAGATGTGCTCGCAAGCCTATCTCCCTCAAGCTTATACCCCGTAAGATAGCCTTTGCTTATACATTTATCAACAATTTTTTTTGTAAAAATAGGCTTTGCCTTAATTTCATCGGATATTGAATCAATATCAAAAACTCCTCTTTCCGAAACCGCAGTGACAGTTCTCTCACACAGCCTTGCGTTTCCTAATGCGATAAGATAGAACGGGCATCCGTAAAACGCATGCGCCACAAAAGCAATAGATATACCGAGCGGCACGTAAAGAAGCTTTAGTGAAAAAATGACAACTCCGGCAATTGACACTGCTCCGAGTGCCGCCGAAGCTATTGCGGCTATAAGCCATATTTTTTTAGCCATTAATACCTTTTCCATAGCATTAATTATCCCAGTTTGTATAAACTGCCGTTACGTCGTCATCCTCGTTGAATTTATCGAGCATTTTCTCCATATTTTCAACGTCCTCGGGATTTGTAAGCTCAACATATGTTGAAGGAACCTTTGCAATGTCGGCAGTATCGATTTTATATCCGAGAGCAATAATAGCGTCGCGAACCGCGTTAAGCTCGTCTACAGAGGAATAAATCGTGTATTCGCCCTCGTCGCACTTGATGTCCTCAGCCCCGCACTCAAGAGCATCCTCCATTATCTTATCTTCCTCTATTTCCTCATCCTCGTCAATTATGGTTATAACACCCTTTTCTTCAAAGAGATAGCCTACGCATCCGTTCTGACCCATATTTCCGCCGTATTTATTGAACCACGCGCGAACGTTTCCTGCTGTGCGGTTGCGGTTATCGGTAGAGGTTTCAACAATGATAGCTACGCCCGAAGGACCGTAACCCTCGTAGGTTATTTCCTCGTAATTGATATCGCTGTTATCGGTAAACTTCTTGATGGTACGCTGGATATTATCGTTGGGAACGTTATTTGCCTTAGCCTTTGCAATAAGGTCGCGAAGCTTTGAGTTTACAGATGGGTCGGGACCTCCCGCCTTTATAGCGACAGCCATCTCCTTACCGATTTTAGTAAATATTTTCGCCTTTGCGGCATCGGATTTTTCCTTTTTATGTTTAATATTATTCCATTTTGAATGTCCTGACATAGTTTATGACCAAACCTTTCTCGTTATTATATCTTCTCGGGGCTCTGCATACAAATCAGATGAAGAGCCGTACCAAGTACTCTTTTTGTTGCCGCAGTCAATGCTATACGGCTGTCGCGAAGCTCGCTGTCCTCGCAGTTTGCTATTTTGCACTCGTGATAGAAGAAGTTGAAGGAAGCCGCAAGGTCGAGAATATATCTCGTAACGATACTCGGCTCGTAATCGTCTATCGCGCTCTTTATCCTCTCAGGGAAAAGCGCGAGTGTTTTTGCAAGGTTAACCTCGGCATCTCCCAAAGCAGCGTCTGTCATTCTGCCCTCACTACCGGTCTTTTCGAGTACCGAGCATGCTCTTGCATAGGTGTACTGAACATAAGGACCGGTATTACCGTCAAATGAAAGAGCCTCTTCCATAACGAAGTTTATATCTCTCATACGGTTATTTGAAAGGTAGTAGAAGATTATTGCTCCAACTCCTACTTTCTCGGCTATTTCCCTGCACTCCGCATCGTCGGGGTGCTTTTCCTTAGCTATATCGTATACCCTGCTTATTGCCTCTGCAAAAAGGTCCTTGAGCAGAATTACGTTACCCGTTCTCGAGGCAAGCTTTGCTCCGTTTATGCTGACCGTGCCGTAAGGAACGTGAACGAGCTTATC
>JAZSGJ010000063.1:0-8751 GCA_045532675.1 Eubacteriales bacterium
TTTTTATTCAATGTCCGTTTTTATGGGTTCAGTTCAATTTGAGACAGCCTCATACTTTGACGAAAGATAAATAAATTAAATTTTTAGGTTTTGCTAAATGTGATGACCGACTTAATCCATATATACTTTTTTCATTCTTACGGCAACCTTAGGTCTGTCATTATAATCTGTGGGGATAGATGCTATTTCGTCGACTGCGTCCATACCTGCAACGACTTTGCCGAATGCCGCATACTGACCGTCAAGATGGGGAGCATCTGCATGCATTATAAAGAATTGAGAGGATGCGGAGTTGGGATCAAATGCACGCGCCATTGAAATAACACCGCGCTCATGCTTTATGGGGTTGTTATGACCGTTTGCGCGAAACTCGCCTTTTATGTTTTTCTCGGCACCGCCCATTCCGTTTCCAAGAGGATCTCCTCCTTGAATCATGAATCCCGGAATGATTCTGTGGAATGTAAGTCCGTCATAAAATCCGCGCTTTACGAGAGACTCAAAGTTTTTAACGGTTTCGGGTGCTGCTTCGGGATAAAGCTCAAGCTCGATTTTTTTACCGTTTTCCATTTCAATGATTACCATTTTTTGTTCTCCTATAATAAAAAATTGTTAATTTGACTATAATTTATATAATGAATGTTTTTGAGGTCTTGTTAAATGAATAAAGAGAAAATAGAGTATTATTCTCATCTAACGATTGTTGCTGTCGGAACTGTGTTTTTGGTATACGTATTTTTTCGTCATTTTCTTATTGTTACTTTGCCATTTTTAATTTCATGGGCGGTTGCTTTTTCGATACGTCCGTTAGCTGTCAAAATTTCCACCGGAACACATATTCCGTGTAAAATAATAAGCACAATTCTTACAGTGATCATTGTTATTGGGGGCATAACCGTTGTAGTAAGCGCCGTTGCGTACGCGGTCGGTGAAGCATGGGAATTTCTTTCAGATGCGAGAGAGAGCGGAGTTCTTTACGATGTTCTTGACAAGATAATGAATCCAATAAGCGGAATACTTGGTGATAAAGAGGGCACTGAGGAACTTGAGAGTCATATAGGAGAGACCGTAAGCAGTATGCTGACGTCTTTGCTTACGGGAATTGTCGGCGGAGTTACTTCATTTATAACTTCAATTCCAAAGGCTCTTATCTTTGTGCTTGTAACTGTAATATCGTCAATCTATTTCTCACTCGACCTTGAAAATATTAATGCTTTTGTCAAAAACAAATTGCCTAAAAAAGCATCTGCCTGGCTTGTAAATTTTAAAAACAAATTTTTAAAAACGATGATAAAATATCTTCGCTCTTATGTTGTTATTATGCTTCTTACGTTTATAATAATGCTTTTCGGCTTTCTTGTTTTAGGGATAAAATACGCAGTGCTTTTTGCATTTATAGTGGCGCTTCTTGATGCGCTTCCGCTTATAGGTGTTGGAACGGTTCTCGTTCCATGGAGTGTGTATCAGCTTATTTTTGGAAATACGCGTCTTGGAATCGGTCTGGTAATTCTCTTTATAACCCATGCTGTAACAAGACAGTTTGTAGAACCTAAAATCGTAGGAAAGAATCTTGGAATTCATCCCGTTATAAGCTTAATACTTTTGTATGTCGGATACTATATTTTTGGGTTTATGGGTTTGTTTCTTATTCCGCTTTTGACTGTTGCCGTTAATATATTAATCAACAAAAATGATTCTTCCGAGATCCTGTAACGGCTCGTCGGAAAGAGATATTGGAATGAAATCTTCTTTTTTTATCGCATTCAATATAATGTCGCAATTACGGTGAGTTTCTATATTTCCAAGAAAGTATATTTCGTTTTTGTATACGCCTGATGCCCCACCTATAAATCCGTATTCATAGGGGGGGAGGGAAATATCGCCGTTATCAATCAATGTTATGTTAATTCCGCATTTAATAAGTGCCTTTTGCATACCTATGTCAGCCGTTATTGCCGAGTTTCCAAAGGCTAAGGTAGTGCAAGCGGGATACCCCTGTTTAACCGAAACAATTTCGAGTCCCGATTTTTTCGAAAAATCTATAACTGCACGTGAGGCGGTGTCTTCTTTGAGAAAAACATATTTTCCGATATTCAGCACGTTAAAAATCGCATCGTTTGGATATTTTTCAGAAATATTTTCATCGGAAAAGGTCATATCTGTATTAGGTGCATATTCTCTTATATCGGAAAAGATATAGGAATATGTCTCGCAGTAAGAAACGCTTGAGATAATTCTGTTCCCGATTTTTGACATAAGCATATCCGGGTGGCTGGATAAAGCAGGCGAGAGGCTTTTGTGTGAAGGGCATTTTATAACTTGGAAGCCGCGTAAAAGCAACCCTTTTATACACTTTTCGGATATTCTTTCATCAACTATAGCGCATTTCATATCGCATAATTAAAAAACTCCGCACTCAAGCGGAGTTTTTTTGACCTTAAGCGCGCTCGATCTTTCCTGAACGAAGGCAACGGGAGCAAACGTAAACGGAACAGTTTGTACCGTTAACTACTGCCTTTACCTTACGGATGTTGGGCTTCCAGGTTCTGTTGGTCTTACGGTTTGAGTGGGAAACGTTATGTCCAAAGGTAACGCCCTTACCGCAAATGCTACACTTAGCCATATTGACACCTCCTAAAATCTCGCCACGGAGGACGGAATTTTATATAAATTTATTTGTTAGCACAAATTGACAAGATACATTATAACATATAATTTCGAAAAAAGCAAGAGTTTTTTTCATTTTTCTTATACTTATTTTCCAAGGGTGAGAGTCTTCTGATACGCCGCTCTTACAGCGTTTGCTGCCGATGCTCTGAAAGCACCTTCCTCAAGCGCGTGAACACCTGCAATAGTACTGCCTCCCGGACTGCATACTGCGTCCTTAAGCTCCTCCGGATGCTTTCCGCTTGCCTTTACAGTTTCTGCGGCGCCTATAAGTGTTTCGCAAGCGTAGAGCATGGCCTTGCTGCGAGGGAGACCGCATTCAACTCCGCCGTCGGCAAGAGCTTCGATAAACATGTAGACAAACGCGGGACCGCATCCCGAAATCGCTGATGCAGCATCTATAAGCTTTTCAGAAATAGCGTCGACTCTTCCGGAATGCTTCATTATTTTTTCAAATCCTGCAGCAACCCCGTCGGTAACATTAGCGTTCTTGCACCACAAGGTCATTCCTTTGCCGACTCCGACGGGAGTGTTGGGCATAATTCTTATGACGGGAAGTTCAGAGTTTGAGAAGGCATTTTCAATTGATTCAACAGAAACTCCGGCAGCCATACTCACGATTGCAAAATTATTGCGTCCTGCAACCGATTGTGCAATTTCCTCTGCCGCTGCCTTTATAATATTAGGCTTTACGGCGAGGAAGACATAATCGCATTCCCTTGCTATGTATTCGTTAGATTTAAATTCAGCACCGATTTCATCAGCAAGCGTCTTTGCCTTTCCCTCGTCCTTATCATAAAGATAAACCTTCGTATCGGCATTTTTTACTGTGGCTTTTGCAAGGGCAGAGCCCATATTTCCTGCTCCTATAAATCCGACATTAATCATAATAATCTCCAATCCTCATTTAACGGATATGTCCGTTTCCGTGAATTATATATTTGTAGGTAGTAAGCTCTTCTATACCGAGAGGGCCCCTTGCGTGCATTTTTTGCGTGGATATTCCCATCTCACATCCGAGTCCAAACTCACCGCCGTCTGTAAATCTTGTAGAAGCATTTACGTAAACAGCTGCGCTGTCGGTATTCATTGTAAAATAGTCAGCTGTTTCCTTGTTTTCGGTAATTATTGCCTCACTGTGCTGAGTTGAATGCTCGAGAATGTGAGAGACCGCTGCTTCAACAGAATCGACAACCCCCACAGCAAGAATGTAATCGAGAAATTCGGTATCAAATCCGTCGTTGCCAAGAGGGGACGCATCAATAATTTTTAGTGTTGCATCGTCGCATCTTAACTCAACGGGATTGGTTTTTCTTTCGTCCGTAAGCTTTGTTTTTAGCATAGGGAGAAATTCCTTAGCTATATCCTTATGAACAAGACATACCTCAGCCGCGTTGCAGACGGAAGGACGGCTTGTTTTTGCATTTTCTATAATAGCGAGAGCCTTATTTAAGTCAGCATCCTTATCTACGTAGATATGGCATATTCCCGTGCCCGTTTCAAGGCAGGGAACGGTTGCATTTTCAACGCATGCGGAGATAAGACCTTTACCGCCTCTTGGAATAAGAAGGTCAATATATCCTTTTGCCTTCATAAGCTCGTTTGCGCTTTCTCTCGTAGTGTCGCTGACGAGCTGAACAGCGCTTTTTGGCAATCCCGAAAGCGTCAGTCCTTCTTCGAGAGCATCAACAATAGCTCTTGCTGAGTTGTAGGCCTCTTTTCCTACGCGAAGAATGCATACGTTTCCACTCTTAAGCGCAAGCGCTGCCGCATCCGAGGTAACATTGGGTCTGCTTTCGTAAATTATCGCGATAACACCCATCGGAACGGACACCTTATTTATAACGAGTCCGTTGGGGCGGACGGTTTCCCTTAAGGTTTTTCCAAGAGGAGAGGGAAGCTTGGTTATTTCGCGTATTCCGTCAGCCATAGCTGATATTCTTGCTTCGGTAAGTGTCAGTCTGTCTATCATTACCGAGGTTATTTTACCCTTTGCAAGCTCGATATCTTTTTTGTTTTCCGAAAGTATTTTTTCTGTGCTCAGGATGAGTGAGTCTGCCATTTTAAGAAGAGTCTCGTTTATCTTTTTATCGCCGACTCCGCGAAGGAGCTTAACCGTTTCCTTGGCTTTTATAAGTATTTCTTTCGTTGTCATTTAATTAATTCTTCTTTGCATAGAATTTTGTTCCGACCGATTCACCGTCGGCAATTTTATAAAGCAGCTCCGGATATGCTCCGTTTGCAATTACCATGTCACAGCCTGCTTCGGTTGCTATTTTTGCGGCTTTGATTTTTGTATACATTCCGCCGGTTCCGAGGCTTGAGCCTGCGCCGCCTCCAAGAGTTTCTATATCTGAGGTTATGCTTTCGACAATAGGTATAAGCTTTGCGTTTGTATCTTTATGAGGGTCACCCGTATATAATCCGTCGATATCGGAAAGAAGAATAAGCAAATCGGCAGAAACGCCTTCGGCAACAAGCGCCGCAAGAGTGTCATTGTCTCCAAATTCAATTTCCTCGGTTGCAACGGTATCGTTTTCGTTTATAATAGGAAGAACGCCGAATTCAAGCAACCTGGTCATTGTCGCTTCGAATTTTTTATGTCTGTCCTCGCATTTTAAATCGGGCGCTGTAAGGAGTATTTGGGCTACCGTACGATTGTGAGAGCCGAACTCCTTGTCATATATATACATAAGCTCACATTGTCCTACGGCGGCCGCTGCCTGTTTACCCGCTATATCTTTCGGGCGCTCCTTTAGATTGAGCTTTCCGACACCCATGCCGATAGCTCCGGAGGAAACCAATATAACTTGATTTCCCGCGTTCATAAGGTCTGCGATTATTTTGCAAAGAGACTCAATTCTCCTTATATTTACGCATCCGTTCTGATACGTGAGTGTAGAAGTTCCTATTTTTATAACTATTTTCATTTTTCAATTCCTTTTATATAGCTTGTATAAGATTTTTAAATATAAGTGTGAAGAGAATTGCGAACCGGTCTAGAATAATTTTGTAAATTCAAGAAATAAATATTTTATTTATGTGCGCAAGGCGTAATTTGAAAGGGGGAAAGCCGTAGTATTCTTTAAATTCTCTGCTAAATTGCGATTGAGTTTTTAAGCAGAATTTTCTTTTTCTTTTGATTTTATTTCTCGACGCAGCAGGATAAGGAGTATTCCTGCAAGAATTGTTGCAAGGAAGTTTACTCCTACGAAGTTAAACCAAATTCCGTCGAGTCCAAAGCTCCAAAGCGCTCCGAGGAGAAGCACAGGAAAAACGAGTGCGACTGCAACAGACATTATTGTAGCCTGCACGGGCTTTTCTATTGCGCTCAGATAACTTTGCGTTGCAACTGTTATCCAGCGGAAAAGATAAGCAAAACAGAAAAGCTTTATTGCACGAGTGGATATTTCAAGCAGCATTACGTCGTTTGCGTTGGCAAACAAAGATGCAACCGTTCCCGAAAAGAAGAATAGAATCGAAGTTGAAACAAGACCTACAACAGCGGTTCCGATGTACGCACATTTAACGATTTTTTTAACACGGGTATAGTTTTCTGCGCCCCAATTGTATCCAAGAGCGGGGGCAAGTGAATCGCTTATGCCGTAAAGAAGCGGCCAACACAGATCACTTGAATACATAAGCACAGCATAAACGGCAACTGCTGTAGTTCCGCCGCCTTCGCCAAATGCGCTGACTCCAAGGGACATAAGAGATATATTCATAAGAATTGACGTAACACGCCCCGATATATTACTTAAGAATACGGGGGAGCCGCAGGCAGCTATTTGTTTAAACATTCCTAAATGAAATGTCGGTTTTACAAATTTGAGGAGCGTTTTTTTCATAATAAACGGTATCATTGCAATGATAGAGCAGGTGCACATAGAAAGTGAAGTTGCAAGAGCCGAGCCGATAACGTCCATTTTGACGATGAGAAGAAAAATGCTTAAAAGACCAATAGTAAACAGATTACAGAAAATATTGATTACCATGCTCGTCTTTACAAATCCGCTTATCCTGAGATAGTTATCCAGCGCAAAAAATATGGTTGATAATGGGCTGCAAAGAGCGTAAGTTCTGAGGTATTTTACAGACGTAGATAGGAGCGCGTCATCAGCGCCCATCATTCTGGCAAGAGGTTCTGCAGCGAAGAACATTATGCTTCCCATTACTATCGAAGCAACAAAAATCATAATGACAGAGCATGAAAAAACGTTATTTGCGGTTTCATGGTCTCCTTTACCTAGCGCTATTGATATCGGGACGGATGCGCCGACACCGATAAGGTCGGTTAGGGAAAAATTAATCATAACAAGAGGGAATGCGATGTTAACCGCCGCAAATGCGCTCTCTCCAAGTATTTGACCAATAAATATGCCTTCAACGATGCTGTATACAGACATGGCAAACATGCTTACCATTCCTGGAAGAGCTACAATAAAAAACAGCTTCCATGGGCGCATCGTGGCATACATAACTTCAGCTTTGATTTTCATTTTAATTTATATTCCGTATTGTTTTTTGTTTATATTATATGTCAGACCTAATTATTATAGTATATTTAGTTGATAATGTCAAGAGTTATAGAATTTTTGCAAAGTAAAAGGCCCCAAATGCATATACAAAAATTCTAAAAGCCTTAGAGTCTAAAAGAGCGGGAGAATTTCTCGAAAACTCCGCTTTTCTTGTTTTTTATTGTCTGTATTTAATCAGGCGCTCATTATAGCACGAGTGTTCGCAACAGATATAAAAAATGTGAGTGCCCTTATGGACACTCACATTGGCAGGGGTAGCAAGATTCGAACTTACGAATAAAGGAGTCAAAGTCCTTTGCCTTACCGCTTGGCGATACCCCAAAATAATAACTGCATGTGGGAAGCAATTTTATAAACATGACTTAGAAATTATAACACAAAAATAATGGTATGTCAAGATGAAAGTTGTCGATTTTTAAAATTTCATAAAATTACTTTGACGTTTGTTTATTTCTATGATATACACTCCTTGTATTCTGTGGCTTTGAAAGGAGGAAAGCTCCTTTCGTCACCGACCGGAACTACGTCTCCGTGAAGCTGTATTCCAACATCAGTTTCACCGGATTTCATGGCGGCGCTTACGACTCCGTCATTGTAATTCTTGCAATATAATCCTTCTTTTTTGCTCCTTTACCAAAAGGTGCGTTGCGTTTTGGGGCGCTTTGTACGCTATCTATGTTTACAAACTTTATCGTATCATTTAATAGATTTTGAGTGCAGTTCTCAATATATTGTCAATTTTAAATAATAATTCTTTGTCCATTTTTACACCTCGCATGATATTGAATTATATCATGGTTCTTTTGCAAATTCAGGACAAAAAAGAATAAATGTATGGACTTTTTGACGAAATATAAAATTGTGTCAAGCAGCCGTTCAGCAAGCCCCGACAAAAAATAAAACCGATCGCAAGGGTACGTACTCTTAGGGATAGCTTTGACATACGTTACCTGCCGACAGAAAAGAAACACAAATTTTCTACTGTTTCTGACAAAGAAATCGAAAACATAAAAAACGAGAATTGGTTTTCTGCGTTTTTTATGTTACAATAAAGCAGGACTAAACTTGATTTTTTTGTTAAACAAAAGCGAAATTTGAATAAAACAAACTGTTAAATCAAAATTTACACGATAGCTTAATGCTCAGTAACAAAAAATATATTGACACAAACAGCGAAATGTGATATAATTGCAGAAGCGAAATAATAAAAAAGGAAGCAGCTGACTGCAGAAGCCGTTGGTTCCTTTTTGCCTTATAGGGGAAAATCTTATGGTTAGAAAAAAGAAATTCACGTTTTCGACTACGCAAATCATATTGCTTAGCTTTCTTGTGACCATTCTCATAGGAAGCGGGCTTTTGGCATTGCCGATTAGTTCTGCAAGCGGTAAAGCCGTGCCGTATCTTGACGCGCTTTTTATGGCAACAACTTCCACCTGCGTGACAGGACTCGTCACGCTTCCCACGGTGTCCACTTGGAGCTTGTTCGGGCAGATTGTTATATTGCTCTTAATACAGATCGGCGGTCTTGGTATCGTCACCATTATGTCGG
>JAZSGJ010000085.1:0-10539 GCA_045532675.1 Eubacteriales bacterium
TAATTTCCGAATTCCTCGCAGGTCGCGCCGCCGGGTCTGCCGGTAATGGTAAGCTTTTTCTCCTCAAACGAGCAGATATCAAGCGCTCTTTCGAGCTTATCTGCTCTGTCTTGATATCCTATATGAGAAAGAAGCATTACAGTTGCACGAAGCATTGAGCATGGATCAGCGTACTGTGCTCTGCCCTCTCTTACCATTCTCGGAGCAGATCCGTGAATAGCCTCGAACATTGCGTATTTTTTACCTATATTGGCGCATCCCGCAGTACCGACACCGCCCTGGAACTCCGCAGCCTCATCGGAAATTATATCGCCGTAAAGATTTGGAAGCAGAAGCACCTGGAAATCGCGGCGGCGCTTCTGGTCAACGAGCTTTGCCGTCATAATATCGGCATACCATTCGTCCGTTGTGATTTCGGGATAGAGGTCTGCAACCTTATGGCAATCCTCAAGGAAGTTACCGTCGGTCGTCTTTATAACGTTAGCCTTGGTTACAAGAGAAACTCTCGTGCGTACGTTCTTTCTTGCGTAGTCGTATGCAAGGCGGGCAATTCTGTCCGAACCCTGCTTCGTCGTGATTGTGAAGTCAACTGCAAGATCATCGGTTACGTTAAATCCTGAAGAGCCAACGGCGTATCCGCCCTCGGTATTCTCACGAAAAATAGTCCAGTTGATCCCCTCCTCGGGAACCTTTACGGGACGGATGTTTGCAAAAAGGTCATGCGCCTTTCTCATAGCAACGTTTGCCGATTCAATGTTGGGCATTCCGTCACCCTTCTGAGGAGTTGTCGTAGGGCCCTTAAGAATAATATCGCAAGCCTTAAGCTCCGCCATTACGTCATCTGGAATTGCCTTTCCCGCAGCAATTCTGTTCTCAATAGTAAGACCGTCAATTGTTGTAAACTCAACCTTGCCTGACTCAACAAGGTCGGAAAGCATAAATTCAAGAACGCGTCTTGCTTCCTTTGTTATAGTAGGACCGATACCGTCGCCACCGCAGACTCCTATTTTTATTGTCTTGAGAGAAGCGTAATCGGTAAAATCACCCTGAGACTTCATATTCTCGACACGGGTGAGCTGATCCTCAAGAATTTTTCTAAATTTGACGCATGCAGCGTCAAGGTTCTGTTCGTAATTCATTTTATCATTCCTTTCTTGAATAAAATTCCGTTACAGAATATCATAAGCAATTAAGAGTTCGTTTGTTTTGTGTAATTAAGCGTTCCGCCCGCAAGAAGAATCTCGCGTTGACGGGGTGTAAAATTAAGGTTAAGTCCTATCCGTGCGCCGTTACTTGAATTTACAAGAGTCGCCTTATCCGACTTTTCGATAGCCTCGCGGAAATTTTCAATATATATGTTATCTCCCTCGGATATCTTTTCGTAATCATCCTCACATTCAAGGGTCATCGGAACTATACCGAAGTTAATAAGGTTTGCTATATGAATCCTTGCGAAGCTTTTTGCGATAACCGCCTTTATTCCAAGATAAAGAGGAACGAGAGCGGCATGCTCACGCGATGAGCCCTGACCGTAATTTGCACCGCCGAGAATAACTCCGCCGCCCTCTGTCTTTGCGCGCTCGGGGAAATCCTTGTCACACACGGTGAAGCAGAACTCAGAAAGCTTCGGAACGTTCGAGCGGTAAGGAAGAACCTTAGTTCCCGCAGGCATTATGTGATCTGTCGTTATGTTGTCGCCAACCTTAAGTATAAGCTTAGATTCGAGGTTTTTATCGGGCGCTTTTCCCGTCGGGATAGGCTTAATATTCGGTCCGCGCTCAACTGTAATATTTGCGGCTTCCTCTGCCGTGGCAGGCATTTCAATAAGATTATCGTTAACCGTAAACACCTCGGGAATTTTTATCTCGGGAGCCTTTCCGAGAGTCGTCGGGTCGGTGAACACACCTGCTATTGCCGATGCCGCCGCCGTTTCGGGAGAAACAAGGTAAACCTCAGCATCCGCGGTGCCGCTTCTTGCAAGGAAGTTACGGTTGAAGGTACGAAGGCTTACACCTGCGGATTTCGGAGAAAATCCCATACCGATACAGGGGCCGCACGCGCATTCGAGTATTCTTGCACCAGCGGATATAAGATCTGCGAGCGCACCGCACTCTGCAAGCATCGTATAAACCTGCTTTGAGCCGGGAGATATCGAAAGGCTTACGTCGGGGTGAACAGTCTTTCCCTTAAGCATTGCCGCAACGGTAAGCATATCAAGCATTGATGAATTTGTGCATGAGCCGATACAAACCTGATTGATTTTCATACCCGCAAGAGTTGACACGGATTTAACGTTATCGGGGCTGTGAGGGCATGCGGCAAGAGGTGAGAGTTTTGAGAGATCAATCGTATATTCTGCGTCGTAAACCGCATCCGCATCAGGCATAAGCGGAACGAACACTTCCTCTCTGCCCTCGGCTTTGAGGAACTCAAGCGTTACGTCATCCGAAGGGAATATCGAGCTCGTAGCTCCAAGCTCAGCGCCCATATTGGTTATCGTGGCACGCTGAGGAACAGAAAGAGTCTTTATTCCCTCTCCGCCGTATTCAACGATAGCGCCGACACCGCCCTTAACGCCGAGAATTCTGAGCACCTCAAGAATTATATCCTTTGCACCTACGTAATCTGGAAGCTTTCCTACAAGGTTTATATGAATGATTTTTGGCATAGTAATGTAATAAGTACCGCCGCCCATGGCAACGGCAACGTCAAGACCGCCCGCGCCCATACCGAGCATACCTATTCCGCCTGCGGTGGGCGTGTGGCTGTCCGAGCCTATGAGAGTCTTGCCGGGAACACCAAATCTTTCCAGGTGTACCTGATGACAGATTCCGTTTCCTGGTCTTGAAAAGCGGATACCGTGCTTCTTTGTTACGGTCTGAATGTATCTGTGATCGTCAGCGTTTTCAAAGCCTGCCTGCAGAGTGTTGTGGTCGATATAAGCAACCGAAAGCTCGGTTTTTACCCTTTCGCATCCCATTGCCTCAAACTGCAGATACGCCATAGTACCCGTAGCGTCCTGTGTGAGAGTCTGATCTATTCTCAGACCGATCTCGCATCCAACCTTCATCTCACCCGAGACGAGATGGTTTTTAATAATTTTTTGTGCTATTGTGTATGACATTTTCTGTTTCTCCGTTTATTTATTGTCACAGCCTATGCTGGACAGCATATTTTCAAGTGCTCTCTGAACGTGAAGCGAGGTGAGCTTATCTGCCATTTCGGCGTTTCGTGCTCTTATCGCCTCAAGAATCTCTCTGTGCTCCTCTGCCGTTTTTGCAAGTCTTCCCGGTACGGCAAGCGAACGCTTTCTGTATGATTTTATCTTTCGGTGAAGCTCAGAGAGGGTGTGTGACAAAAAGCGTGAGCCCGACGCCTTGTATATTACGCTGTGAAACACCGTGTCAAGCTCTCTGATATGCTCTGTGTCATTTTTGTTTATATAAAACTCCGCAAGTTCAACTGTCTCGATAAGCTTATCAAGCTCCTCCTCCGTAATACGCTCCGCCGCAAGAGAGGATGCAAGTCCCTCAAGTTTTTTTCTTATTCTGTATATGTCAATAAGGTCGGCGGTATTGATTCCTATAACCGTCGCGCCCTTATTCGGCACGACCTCAACAAGTCCCTCCTCTGCAAGTCTGTGTATCGCGCTTCTTATGGGAGTGCGGCTTACACCGAGTCTTTTTGCGAGAGCGATTTCTCCGAGGGCACTTCCCGAGACAAGCTCACCCGAAAGAATCTCCTCCTCAAGCCTTGAATAAACCATTTCCTCAAGAGAAGGCGATTTTAAATCAACTATCATTTTACACTACCTCTTTTTTTGAAACTCGGATCCAGCGATTTAATAATCGACTCTATTTCCTCGTCTCCCATAAGAGTTGTCCTTCCGTCCGCATATTCGGCATCAATTGCCGCCTTAGCTTTAACGACTATATCATCTTGTTTTTTTACCAAAGCATCTCCGGATAACGAATAATGCTTATTTATCCAATATGCAATTCCCGCAAGACCGGAGGTGTTCGATATTGCAACCTCAGCGGGTTTGTTAAGTATTTTTTCGGTGTCAAATATATTATATATCTCAGCATCTTTCATAAGTCCGTCGGCATGAACGCCTGCGCGAGTCACGTTAAAGTTATCTCCGACAAACGGTGTCATAGGAGGAATAGTATAATCCATTTCCTTTTTAAAATACTCGGCTATCTCTGTTATAACCGTAGTATCCATACCGTCAAGGCTGCCCCTCAGCGAAGCATACTCCATAACCATTGCCTCAAGCGGAACGTTACCGGTTCTCTCGCCTATTCCGAGAAGCGAGCAGTTAACTCCGGACGCACCGTAAAGCCATGCGGCAACAGCGTTTGAAACACCCATATAGAAATCGTTATGACCGTGCCATTCAAGCATATCCGACGGAACGTGAGCATAATGGTGAAGACCGTAAACTATACCGGGAACGCTTCTTGGCAACGCAACACCGGGGAACGCAACACCGTAGCCCATTGTATCGCACATGCGGATTTTAACAGGAATTTTAGCTTCGCATGCAAGCTCGTTAAGCTCGTTTACAAACGGAACTACAAAGCCGTAGAAATCTGCTCTCGTAATATCTTCAAGATGGCATCTCGGGCGTATTCCCGCGCTGAACGCATTTTTAACTACTCCGAGGTAATGATCTAGAGCCTCCTTTCTTGAAAGACCGAGCTTCTTGAATATATGGTAATCAGAGCATGAAACGAGTATACCGGTTTCCTTTATTCCAAGGTCGGAAACAAGGTTAAAATCCTCCTTTCTCGCTCTTATCCATGTTGTTATCTCAGGAAACTCATAGCCAAGCTCCATGCATTTCAGCAGAGATTCCTTATCCTTTTTTGTATAAACAAAAAACTCTGACTGACGGATAATTCCCTTCTTACCGCCGAGTCTGTGAAGCATCTTATAGAGGTCAACGATCTGCTTAACCGTATAAGGAGCTCTTGACTGCTGTCCGTCACGGAAGGTCGTGTCGGTAATCCAGATATCACTCGGCATATCTATCGGCACGTGACGGTGGTTAAAAGCAACCTTTGGTATCTCGTCATAGGGATATATATCTCTGTAAAGGTTCGGACTGTCAACATCCTGAAGAGAATATTTGTATTGCGACTGCTCAATAAGGTTGCTATGAGGATTTTTAAAAATCATATTAGTTTTCCTTTCGCATTGACTAAATATCTGTATTCTTGTATACAATTCGATGTATCTATTATATATTATATATTTTTCACTGTCAATAGGAGAATAAAAATAAATTGTTTTTTTTAACAAACATATATTAGATCCCGGAACGTTGAGGTTCCGTCCATTACGGATTTGCGCGCTATTAACGCCAACTTTTAGGGGAAAGGCAGATTTAAGTAAAAATCGCCACTCTCAAAGCATGAGGCGCACAAATGCACGGCAAACCTTGAGAGCGGCAGTTGAAAAAGCCCGTTAAAGTAAACTTTTCCGATTTTACTAAATGTGATAGCCCCACCCTATTCAGCAATTTACTTTATTTCGGTAACCTTATACCCGGCTTTTTCAATTACGGAGATAATCGTTTCATCCGTCACTCCATCACTCGCTGTTACAGTAGCGCATCCGTCCTTGTGACTTACGTTAACCTCTGAAAGACCCGCGATAGACTCAAGCGCCTCGCGAACTCTTGCCTCGCAATGAGGGCACATCATTCCCCCAACACTTATCGTTTTTACCATTTTTTCCACTTCCTTTACGGTATAATTCTTTGTTTTTTCACATTTTTTGAAGATTTTTTTGAAATTCAGCCTCAAAGCGTTCATAACGACGCAAAAGCTTGAAAGGCTCATTGCTGCAGCTCCAAACATAGGGTTAAGCTCCCATCCCAAAAAATGAACGAACGCTCCTGCCGCAAGCGGAATACCTATAATGTTATATATAAGCGCCCAAAATAGATTTTCACGTATCGTTCTTAGCGTGGCTCGGCTGAGTTTTACTGCGCTTACCGCATCGGAGAGTGATGAATGCATAAGCACTATATCTGCCGAATCTATCGCAATATCAGTTCCGCTTCCGATAGCCATTCCGACGTCTGCCGCCGTGAGTGCGGGGGCATCGTTTATTCCGTCACCGACCATAATAACCAATCCAAACTTAGAAAGGCGTTTGACTTCCTTTTTCTTATCTGCCGGCATCAGCTCTGCAACTGTCTCATCAATTCCAACAGTGTCGCCTATACTTTTAGCAACTCTCGCATTGTCTCCCGTCAGCATAACGGCGCGCATTCCCATTTTCTTGAACTCTCGAACAGCCCTGACGCTGTCATCCTTAACCTTATCAGCAAGAGCTATTATTCCGATCACCTCATTCTCCCTTGCAAAAAACACAGGAGTCATTCCACCGTCCGAAATGCTTTCATAATATTCTTTAAGTCCGTCCGTTTCCGCAACCGAAGATATGAATTTATAGCTTCCGCCGTAGCACATGGCGCCGTCTATACGAGAAGAGACGCCGCTTCCCGATTTTGCCTTAAATTCTTTAACCTCGCAGGGCTTGATTCCAAGCTTTGATGCATAGCTTACAATGGCAACACCGAGCGGATGTTCGCTCCTTTCTTCAAGCGTTGCGGCAACGGTCAAGAAATCCTTTTCACCCATACCAATGGGAATGACCTTGACAACCGCAGCCGCCCCCTCTGTTACGGTTCCCGTTTTATCAAGAGCGATTATTTTGGCTCTTCCGCATGTTTCAAGCGCCGTTGCGTTTTTGAAAAGCACCCCGCCGCGCGCTCCGATTCCGCTAGCGACCATTATAGCAACTGGGGTTGCAAGGCCAAGGGCGCATGGGCAGCTTATAACAAGCACAGAAATGCCGCGCGCAAGTGCATAACTCAAATTATTGTTTACAAAATACCATACAAGCGTAGTTGCAAAAGCTATAATAAGAACGACAGGAACGAAAATTCCTGCGACACGGTCTGCCACCTTTGCTATCGGAGCCTTTGATGCGGACGCATCGGAGACAAGCTTTATTATCTGCGACATTACCGTGTCCTCTCCGACCTTTGTAGCCTCACACTTAAGAAATCCAGAAATATTGTGTGTAGCGGCAAAAACCTCGCATCCGTGTGACTTTTCTGAAGGAATACTCTCTCCACTGAGAGTTGATTCGTCTACGGTGCTGTCACCGTCTATTACTACACCGTCAACGGCAATCCGCTCTCCCGGACGCACCAAAAAAACGTCACCGGGACGTATTTTTTCAGACGGTATTAAAATTTCTTTACCGTCGCGCAAAACCGTAGCCGTTTTGGGAGTCAGCTTGACAAGCTCCTTTATTGCCTCGGTTGTTTTCCCCTTGGCATGTGACTCAAGCATTTTTCCGACGGTGATTAATGTAAGTATCATAGACGCCGATTCAAAATAAAGTCCGTGTAAAAGATGCATTGCAGATGCGTGCTCAACGGTACACATTTTAAAGAGAACGTAAGTGCTCCATACGAAAGAAGCTCCCGCACCGAGAGACACGAGCGTATCCATATTAGGCGAGCGATTTATGACACCTCTCATACCGTTTATAAAAAACCTTTGGTTTATGACCATTATAAGAGTGCTGAGAAGCAGTTCAAAAAGTCCCACCGCAACTGCAGAGGATACAAGAGGACTTGGTAGAGGAAATCCCCACATAACGTGACCCATACTCACGTACATAAGCGGTAGAAGAAGCAGTACGGAAGAAGCAAGTCTTAGAATTATATTCCGTCTCTCTTTTTTCTCTTCCCCATCGTCATGCGGCTTCTTTTCCTTTTCGAATGGATAAGCTCCGTAGCCTGCAGATTCAACGGCGTGAATTATTTCGGATTCGTCGCCGCCGTCAACGCTCATCGTTCCCGTAAGCAGATTGACAGTGCAGGAATTCACACCCAAAACCGCAGAAACTGCCTTTTCAACCCGAGCCGAGCATGCGGCGCAGCTCATTCCGGTTACTCTGTATTTTTTCATTTTCTCACCTGAAAACATTTTATTATCGATAAAATTATATACCCCAATAAAGTATTTGTCAAGTAATAAAAAATAATATGCAATCTTTAATTCATTATATATTATCTATTTCTTTGTTGACGTATTCAATCCATTTAAGAGTAGCTATAGCAATTTTCTCGTATTTGTCAAACGATTCCCTATTGCATTCAATTTCAGCATCATAAGCCATTTCAATACCCTCTCTTATGCTATCCGAGTCATCATGTGTAAAACTCTTTATATCCTGAATTTCCGATTCAATCAGTGACGTGTATACATTTCTGAAAAAATCATTTTTCAAAAGCATTTTATTCTTGCGTATAAATATGCATGTATCCCTCATACATATATCAATTAAATTCTTTACATTCAAATTACCTGCTCTGTTAAACATATATAACCTCCTTTCATGGAATTCCATTATAACATTTGAAAGAAAAATTGTCAATATCATGGAATTCCACGAGAGAAAAATTTTCATTAAATTTATAATAATAATGAAATTACACGATATTGGAGGAGTTTATGAATTTAAACGAAGCAACCAAACGTAGAATACTTGAGGTATGTAAGCAGAAAAAAGTTAAAATAGCTGAAGCATGTTTAAACGGCGGAGTGTCTTCATCATCAATTTATGATCTATTTAAGAATAGAACAAAATCGCCCACTATAATCACGTTAAAGAGATTTTGTTTAGGCGCGGGGATAACTCTTGAAGAATTTTTCAGTAAAGACTATTTTAACGATCTCGAAGATGAAGAATAACATTATTTAATAAACAAAAGGTTTAAGCATTACTTTAGACGTTTACGTTGTCAAAAAAATGGGGGGTGTCTCAAATTTTGCATTTGAGACACCCCCGAAAACTTTGATAAGGGTCCTTACTGTCTTTGCCCTCTCCGTCAGACGACAAGCGTCTGCCACCTCTCCCAAGGCGAGAGGCTAATAAGGCTCACTCCGAGAGGGAGCTGGCACCGAAGGTGACTGAGGGAGAGTGCGAATGTATCACAAATTATAATTTGAGTGTTCAAGCGCAGGCTCCTTCCGTCTTGCTTCGCAATCCACCTTCCTCTCGGAGGAAGGCTTAATGAGGCTTTTCGGTCTTACTGAATGTTAAAACGAAGGGAGATAATCGTAATTATACGGAAGTTCGATTATATCGATTTTATTGAATTTTTCGGTGAAAACTACGTCAGAAGAAAGCTCGGTTAGAGTTTTCTCAAAAATGACTGCCGCGGCATCCGAATAAAAATCCGTGAAGCAGGGCTCAGCAAGAGTTGACGCGTACACGTTTGCAGTCGGCTCATATTTATATATGAAGCAAACGCCGAAATCAACGCTCACCTCACCGTATGAGTTCATTTCCATCCCGTAGGATTTATCTACGATATTTTTAAACACCTCTGAAAACTCAGCCGTAAAAGCAGAATTTTTATGGAAGTAATATCCGTCGGCGTGCATGTTCTTGTCTCCCTCGTCGTTGTTTTCGAGGTAGAAGTTAAACATTTCCTCGCCCATCTGAATATCTCCGCCATTCTTTTCGGCTTCAATATATCCGCGGATATCCGAAATAAGCTTTTGCCTTTCCGCCTTTTCGGCATCGGTCAAAAGACGCGTCTGGTCATTTCCGTCGTCGCCCACAATTCTGTTGCCGCCCGCATCAAGCACAAAAGTCGTTTCGGTTCTTATAAACAGAAGCTTAACGTGAGTATATTCGCTAAGATATTCATTCGCAAGGTCAGGGAAATTCTTAAGATTCGAGCCATCGGTGCCGTATATCATATTTTTAGCTGCGTTTGCTTTATAAAGCATCGTTATAGCGTCCTTAAGAGAATCATAATCAAATCCGTACTTTGAAACCGAGGAATTGAAAAGCTCTTTATTTCCGTCAGCCTTATAGGTTAAAAGCTCACGGCGCGCGGTATTAATTATATCCCTGTCATCCGAGGAGAGCCTTGCGTAATTATCGTAAAGATAATTTGCCGCCATAATCTGCCTTATATACTGCTCCGTACTCTTCTTGAGAAGCTCGCCATAGCTTACGCCCTCTTTATCGTATATCTTGTTCCAGAAGCCCTTGGTATCCTCAACTCCCAGAGTTCCCGCGGAAGAAAGAATAGACATATATCTGTATTTATGATAGGTGGCGAAGAAGGACGCTGTCTCGGTGTCCATCGTCAACCCCTCGTATTTCACCGCGGCTTTTGAATTTTTCACGATAGAGATAATACCGAGTATTGCTCCGAAAATCAGCACTAAAGCTAAGAAAATGCAAATAAATGTTATCAAAAACACATTTTTTCTTTTCTTTTTCGGACTATTCTGAATTTTATAATCTCTTTTTTGATTTTCATTCATTTTATTTATTATTCTCCGTTCTGTTGTTCCTTCTGTAAATTATTTTGGGTTTCCGAAAGAACAGAATAGTAATCTTCAAGTATTGAAAGGGCAGCTTTTACTGCATCCTCACCCGACTTTACACGGTAAACTATGCTGAGTGAACCAACGCTTTTGAACG
>JAZSGJ010000005.1:0-8233 GCA_045532675.1 Eubacteriales bacterium
AAGCAATTTTACTGTTTGCCATTTATATTATACCATATTTCCTTCCAGAAGTCAATACAAAAGCGATGCAAAAACAAAAAGCCCCTGCATAGAGCAGGGAACCTTTTGACACAAAATGAGGTTATCACATGAAAGATCGTAATACATTACAGGAGCGCTTTGTATTATATATTTATTATAACATATTAATGCAGAAAAGCCAAGATGTTTTGTGCAATGTTTACAATTATTTCATTCATAATTAACTAAAAGTTTGTATTTACCTACAAAAATCACCCTATAAAGTCATCTATAACATCCATTAGATGAATAGGAGAGAGTTGTCCTCGAGTACACAATGTAGCAAGCTGCTTTACAAGAGCTTTGTTAGTTGAAACATCGGCAACTGTTTTAAGCTCATGGAGTTTACCATGTGAGACTCTAAGGATCTTTATTCCGTAGGAAATGTAGTGGACTATGTCCCGGTTATAAAGGTTTTCTTTAACTACTTGATATATTAACAAGCGTTTCTTCTTTCCTAAGTTTCTTTCCATCGATGCCTAAAAACGCTATGATTTTGAGCGTTAGTTCTGTGCTCGGCAGAATGTTTGCCGTTCTCGATGTCCTGAAACCAACGTACAGAAATGTTGAGAGCTTCCGCAGTTTGTTCCTGTGTTAGGTCCATTTCTTTGGGGGAATAGTAAATTTGTTTTGAGAATCTGCTGATGATTGACATTTATGCCTCCTAAAACCTTAGTCGACATAAAATTTATCATTATTCCGCACAAATGAACACGATGCATA
Source organism: Eubacteriales bacterium (assembly GCA_045532675.1). Taxonomy (GTDB): domain Bacteria; phylum Bacillota; class Clostridia; order Oscillospirales; family CAG-272; genus UBA1740. The sequence goes on from JAZSGJ010000005.1 coordinate 784, forward strand.
TACTTCGCATTCCCCGAATTTTGACGAAATTTTCCGTTTTTTAACTTATATTTACCCTTGAAATAAACTTAAAATACGAACTGACTAATTTTTGACTAACACAAAAACGGATAAATACGGATAAATTTACTAAAATTCAAACATAAAAAAATCCTTGAAAACACTGAGAATTCAGCATTTTCAAGGACTTTTTTATTGGCGGAGAAGGAGAGATTTGGACTCTCGCGCCGGAAAAAACCGACCTACACCCTTAGCAGGGGCGCCTCTTCGACCACTTGAGTACTTCTCCGTAACAGGCCGTCGTTTAGTAACCTGCCGAACTATTATATCAATTTTTTTTGCGTTTGTCAATACCTTTTCCAAAAATAAAGAAATCAATGCAAAAAAAAGTGAATTCCCAAAGTAAATTCCACAGTGAATTTGAAGTAGAATTTAGTGTGGGAAAGAATTCGTGGTAGAATTTAGTCTGGGAAATTACATTTCAGGCTTTTTGTATTACTTGAATTTTATATTTTCTCAGCCAAAGCAGCCTTAATCAAGGTTGCTTTTTGATTTTCTCATACTAAATTCCACTTATTCCCAATAGTAAATGCTACTTTTCAATAATGGTGGAATTTACTTTGGGAATTCACGCAATGCAAAAAAATTTATAACGGATTTTTGGCTTTTCTCATAAATCAGATTCCTTTCACGTCTGTGACTGTCAGTATTCTGCTTTCAACCTTGAAGAAAATTTCATAGCTTGAGTATTTCATTACGTATATACGGTCTCCGTCGCTTTTGTATCCCGGTCGGGGGTCGTTTTCAAGGATGCTTATAAGCACTGCGCGCTCGGCTTCACAAATTTTTGAAATATATTTTTCGGGGAAGGATACCGCTAATTTCAATCCGAGAACTTCGTCGGCAAATCCGCCTATCGCATCCTCGTGAGAGTCGGTATATTTCAGGTAAGGTTTTATGTCGTATATCGGTGTTCCGTCAAGGATATCAGCGCCGCGGACAAGCAGTGCGTCTCCATCATCTTCGGTATGTATAACGCCTTCAAACTTGACCGAAGAAAGTCCTATCGGATTGGGTCTGAACGGTGAGCGTGTCGCAAAAACACCGAGTCTTCTGTTTCCGCCAAGCTTCGGCGGACGTACGGTTGGCGACCACCCGTCGCGCACCGTCTCTGAAAATTGCCATATCAGCCATAGATGAGAATACCCCTCAATCCCTCGAATAGCCTCGGGACGTCTATATTCCTTTTCAAACACGATTTTTCCAAGTGTGTTCTCCGCAATTCCGCTTTGGCGCGGGATACCGAATTTTTCCTTGAAATCGGTGTATATTCTAGCAATTATTTTAAGTTCCATAAAGCCTGCCGCCCTTTCCCAAACGATTATAGCATACGGTATATATATTTTCAATATAAAAAATAAAAAAAATTATATTCTTCGACCTAAAAATATTGCATTTTACCAAATGCTGTGCTAAAATATATAATGTAGAATTATATTTTGGAGGATTTTTTGATGAAAATTGACCTCTTACACAATAAAATTATTAAAGACACGATAACGTCTTCATTCACTGACAGCTTTAAGGAGGTCCTTGTACCGAAGCTCCTCGCAAGATATGGAGATGAGCTTCTTTCCGTTCAGATGTACGAGGATTATCTGAGTGACGGATTTGTTGAGGATGGTTTGTTTTACTATCCACTTACTCTCGTTTTCGAGAACGAGATGATAAGAAAATGGATAAAATGGAATATTTCGAGCAAGAAGAACTTTGATGACGGAATTCCTTACGCATATATAGGAGAGGATTATCTTGATTTTGAACTTGCCGAAGAGGTTCCGTTTGGATTTTCGGAAAAGCTCGTAGGCCGCGGAATGTATTTCGAGGGTGGATGCGTTGTATTCAATATTCAGTCTGCATCTCCCGATAAGACTTTCCTTTCGGGCAAATACTCGCAGACGTTTATAGACGAAATGACCCGTCAGCTGACACGTGAGATAGAGAAAGCATATTCGGTGTCGGGACTTTCCGAAAGCGGAGTTGAGTTAACTCTTGTTTTTGCTCCGGGTACTTATATGGAGCACGTTGTTGAGAACGTTACATACCGCAGACTTCTTATAACCGCGAGGGGGTGCTCTGCGCGTGACCTGTGGATAAAGTGGACGAGAAATAACGGTGCAGTTGCGCTCAGCGTTTCCGAAAATGTTACGGGAGAGGACGTTACATTTGAAATCGGAGAGGATGTTCCGCATAAGATAAGAGAAAAGGAATACAGATTCCTTGCCAGAGTTTCGTCGGACAAATATCAGGCGGCAATGGGAAGAAAGCATATAACCGAGTGGCGCGATGTGATGAAGCGTGTTATAAAGCGTGGCGAGCTTACAAAGAATGAGGTTGTTATTCCGAACACCGAAAATAATAACGAGCTTTCGTTCAGACTTCATGAGGTTCTCACGGGATATACCGCGCCCGAAGAGCAGGCGGTTACCGAGCCCATTTCAGAGAATAACGATATAAACGAACTTCTTAAGGGTGTTCTCGGCGCGGCTGATGCCGATTTTGAAGAAAATGCAGAAGAAGAGGATGTTAGTCCTATAGAATATGCGGACGAGCTTGATGTTGAGACAGAGCCTTCAGAGACTGTCGAGGACGAGTCTCTCGAAGCAGAAGAGGAAGAAGAGATAACGACCGCTGCCGAGCTTCCGCTTGATGTTGATGAGGCGGAAATTGTTAAAGAAGAAACGACGGATGAATATAGCATAACAAATGATACTTACGAAAAGAATCTTCTCAAGGTGCGTGAGGAGCAACTTCGCCGCCAGATAGAAGCTGAGGTCCGTGAAAAAATTGCTCTTGAAGCAAAGGCGAAGGCAGAGGAAGAGGCTCTTCAGCTGCGTCGCGCTCACGATGAGCTGAAAGCGGAAAACGAGCGCCTTGCTGAAATTGCGCGTCGTGCAGAAGAGGAAAGACTTGCAAGCGAGGCTGAACGAGCCGCCGAGGCAGAAAAGCTTCGACAGGAAATAGAAGCACGTGAACGCGCCGAGGCAAGAGAGAAGGAAAGACTTGCGGAAGCGGCAAGACTTGCCGTCCTTGAGCACCAGCGACTTGAAGCAGAGCGTGCCGAGGAGGCGCGTCGCCGTAGAGAAGAGGAAGAGCGCATCCGTGCGGAACGCGTAAGACTTGAAGAGGAGGCGAGAGCCGCCGAGGCAAGACGTATTGAGGAAGAGAGAATCCATAAAGAGATGGCGGCAAGAGCGGAGGCAGAAGCAAACGCGAAGCGTGAGACAGAAGAAAGAGCTGCGGTGGCGAAAGCCGAGGAGGATGCAAGGCTTGAGGCTATTGCAAGGGCATCAAAGCCGAGCGAACCCATAGCGCAAAATTATACCTATGTTTCAAAGAACGCTCGTCTTCTTTTCAGACGTCCGATTGATCCCAATATAACTAAGCGTATTCATGAGATTATACTCACGACAATAAAATATTTCCATAAGGAAAACGTTTACATAAAAATAAAAGCAACCGTTCCCGATTCAACTACGGTAAATCTTCATTTTGTTAAGATTCCCGAGGAGGAAAACGAGCTTCTTATCAATATTATAAAGGTGCTTGGAAAGAGTGACCTGGGTATTACCAAGGTGTTTCTTGAATAAAGCACAGAAGAGATTTAATTTAATCGCATGTCCTTAATGTAGCACGGGTAGCTCAATTCTAAAAACTGAGCTACCCGTGTTTTATTCTTATTCTTCAATTGTTATCGTTATGTATTTTTTGTTACCGTAAATATCGGTTGAGCTTTTTGCGTTTATTCCTCTTGATTTTAAATACCGTATACCGCCGAGTATTGCTTCTTCAAAGCCGATAACGCTTTCCTTTGCATCGGTTCCTTTCGGTGATTGCGCCATACTTCTGTATATAATTCCGTCAACAAGAACCTCGCTTGCCGCAACATTAAGATTCATTGAAGTGATTTTTTCGATAGCGAGCTTTATTGATTCATCGTCCTTGATTTTTAAAAGTATTCTCGCGTGTCGCTCAGAGAGATTTGATGCTGTTATAAGATTCTGTACTTCATCCGAAAAGTTAAGAAGTCTTATTTTGTTTGCCACGTAGGATTGGCTGACCCCCATTTTTTCCGCAATTTCGCTCTGCGTCAGCGAGCACATGCTTATCATCGTGCGTAAGGCGCGTGCCTCATCAAACATAGTCATAGCTTGTCCCTCCTCGGCTATATTTTATCACCGTAAAGGAGCAAAAAAAGTCGCAATTGGTCGTATTTGAAATATGCGGAAAATTAACTCTTTATAAAGGCTTTTTGGATATCTGTGCGTAAGAGCGGGGATAGGTCGCGGGCGTTTTTATCTTTTTATCTACTGTGATTAGTGGATGCGAGAAATTTTCCTCTCCACCCACAAGGGTAACATTTTCGATTTTTGGATTTGCACCGCCAAGTATTGCTATTGCACGTTTTGCGCCTGAAAGCTCAAATTCGGCGTTTTTACCTTTCATTGCAAGCATTTTTCCGCCAACTTTAACGTAGGGCAGGCAAAGCTCGGTGAGCACGCGCAGCTCGGCTACGGCGCGAGCTGTTGCATAATCAAATTTTTCTCTGTATTCAGGAGCTTTTCCGCCGTCTTCAGCGCGCATCGTCACAGCGGTAACGTTTGTGAGTCCGAGAAGCTCTGCCGCCCGTGCAACGTAAAGAACGCGTTTTGCGGTTGAGTCCATGGCGGTTATCTTTAGGTCATCTCTGACTATCGCGAGAGGCAGGGTGGGGAATCCCGCTCCGCATCCGACGTCAATGATTTTCGTTTCCTTCGGTAGCTTTAACGCAAGCATTGCGCAGTCGGCGTAATGGTTAAGTATAATTTTGCTCGGCTCGGTTATAGCTGTGAGATTGTATTTCTCGTTTTCCTCGAGCATGACTTGAGTAAGCGTTAGAAATTTCTCGCTCTTTTCAATGTTCAGAAATTGGCTTAGTCCGTTAGCCTTGAATACACATGATAGTTTTGATTTGAATTCCTGTTCGTTAAGTTCCATATCATAATTCCTTCGGTTTTATAATTATATTATAAATTCCAATCGGTAATTTGTCAATAACAACTTGACATAAGGTTAAAATTATGTTATAATACGTAGAAATGAACATGCTTCAAGAGAGGATAAGGTTTTGCCCAATATTGCTGATATAGATAAGAATCTGAAGGTTGAAACTAATATTGAAAGAGAAGGTCTCGTATTTAAAAACGCCCTTGACGATCCGTTTAAGATACACGGAGTTTTTCACGACGGAAAACAGTACAGACGTCTTCCAAAGGACATTGCCGAAAAAACGAATCCCAGAGTATCTATTCTTTCAACAAATACCGCGGGCGGAAGAGTTCGTTTTATAACCGACAGCCCTTACGTTGCTATTAAGGTAAATTTACCGCACGTCGCTAAGTTTTCACATATGGCCCTTTCGGGCAAGTCCGGTCTTGATATGTATACCTATGATGACGGAGTTTACAGCGCTGTGAAAACCTTTCTTCCACCGTATAACTTCGTTGATACATACGGAGGAGTATTTGATTTTGACGATGGCAAGGAAGAGCATTTTGTAACGATAGATTTTCCTCTTTATAACGACGTATACGATTTATACATAGGCACAAAGGAGGGCTCGGTAATAAAAGAGGCACCCGAGTATAAATATAACCTGCCAGTAGTATATTACGGCTCGTCAATAACGCAGGGCGGATGCGCGTCACGACCGGGGATGAGCTATCAGGCGATACTCTCTCGCAAATACGACGTTGACCATGTAAATCTCGGCTTTTCGGGAAACGGAAGAGGCGAGCAGGTAATGGCAAATTATATTGCAAGCCTTGATATGTCGGTTTTCGTTCTCGACTATGACCACAACGCTCCAAGCGTTGAGCATTATGAGAAAACGCACGAGCCGTTCTACAAAACGGTAAGAGCGGCGCATCCCGATATTCCTATCATATTTATGACAAGACCTAAGGTAAGACTCAACAGAGAAGAGTATGAAAGAATAGAGATTGCAAGGAAGACCTACGAAAATGCTAAGGCTCGCGGTGAAAACGTTTATTTCATACCTGGATACGAGCTTTGCGAAATTTCCGGTGATTCGGGCATGGTTGACGGATGCCATCCAACCGACCTCGGATTTTTCAGTATGGCAGCAAGACTTTCCCGCGAGTTTGACAAAATATTTAAAAAATAAATTTTCTATTAAAGTTTTTTGGGTACCTCAAATTTTGCGTTAGAGGTACCCATTTTTTGTGAAAAATGTCGGGGAATATAATAAAACAAAGAAATTCACCTTGACGGTATCAACTCTTGGTATATAGCTTTTTGTATTCTCCCGGGGATATTCCGAAGCGTTTTTTGAAGACTCTTGAAAAAATTGCCGTGTTCGTATAACCGAGCATTTCCGCGACATCGGCAATACTCATCCGAAAATCAGCTTTTCTGCACCGTAAGAGAGCTACTTTTCACGCAGGTGCTCGGCAACCGTGGATCCGTGGTGCCCCATGAAATTCTGCACATATAACTGTGAGAGTATCCTATCTTTGCTTTTGTATTTTTCATATATAAGAGATATGAGCTGCCGCGCTCAGAAAATAGGAGAATCAGAAGTCTTTAGCTTTTTCTTAAATGGAAATTTAAAGGCGTTTTTTGATCCGCTTACAATTTCGGAAATAATTGCTTTCGCTTCCTTATTTAACTGAGTCTTTTTGTTTAATACCGAGATTATATCGGATTTACAGCGGAAGCAAACTATAAATAGTGGTGCAGATTAAAGGAGATACAATTCTCACGGAAAACGAGCCGCTTAAATCCCTTGAAGAAAAGACGAGGGAGATTGAGGGGTAGAAAAACGTCTTTGGAGCTAATCTTTTCTTCGGTCACTGCTGGATAGACGCACCGAATACAAGCGCCTCAGCCGTTGTCAGTGCCGCTTCGTTTGACGAGGCGCGGGATATAGCGAAAGTTCTTGCCGACAAGCTTTGGGAAACAAGAAAGGAATATAGATTCCTTATTGAAACTGAAGAGGCAGACGAGTGCGTAAGACGCGCGATTACGGGAAAGGAAGGGCGTATTTTCATCACGGACAGCGGTGATAATACTACCACTAGAGGATTTTGATTGGAAAGCATAAAAATATTATAAAATTTGGAGGGAAATAATAATGGCATACTAAGTTGTACTGCTGTAAATGAGAGTTTCGAGTTTTGTTAAAAATTTCATTTATCCCAAGCCTTTCAAGCCTATTGTGAGTAAAAAAATAAAGGCTCTCTCGGTCGTGAACTGAACCCATAAAAACGGACATTGAATAAAAAGACCTCTTGTAGTAGAATAGAGATATCTACTACAGGAGGTTTTTTGTATGGGAAACAGAGAAGGAAGAAAGCATTATTCAAAAGAATTTATACGGCAAGTAGTC
>JAZSGJ010000095.1:0-6486 GCA_045532675.1 Eubacteriales bacterium
ATGGATTTAAATCATTGTCTTGCTTATAGTCCATCTAAACTAAACATAAAAAGAGGAGAAGAAAATTTTTATAGGATAAGAAATGAACATAAGACGCGGTGATATTTATTATGCTGACCTTAGTCCCGTTGTCGGCAGCGAGCAAGGAGGATTAAGGCCGGTACTTATAGTGCAAAACGACGTTGGAAACAAACACAGTCCAACCGTAATAGCTGCAGCAATAACTTCGAAAATGGGAAAAGCCAAACTCCCGACACACATAGACATTCCCGGAATCGAAGTCGGACTTGCAAAAGACAGTGTTATTTTGCTTGAACAAGTACGAACCATAGACAAAAAAAGACTTAAAGAAAAAATGGGACATCTTGATGAAGGAACAATGATACACGTAAACAATGCAATACAGGTTAGTTTTGGTCTTATTGCAGGAGAGTAGCTCAAGTTCAAAAACTGAGCTACTCTCCTTAAATTTTCCGTCATAAAATCCACTTCATAAACATAGGATTAAACAAAAGATTATGAAAGTTAGGCAAGGTCACGAATATGAATCAGTATACCCCCGAAGGAAATTTAATATCCACGTTCCAAAACCATGAGCTTATTTCAACGTATAAGGGTCTTGAAAAGGCGCTTGAAAAGCAAATAATACTTGAAGCTCCCGTCGTTATGTGCGACCACAACTTTAATCTGCACGTCTCGCTCGGCTCAAAAATCAGAGGCATTATTCCCAAAGATGAAGTGCAATTCTCTCCCAAAGAGGAAACAAAGGATATCGCAATACTTACAAGAGTTGGCAAACCCGTGTGCTTTAAAGTTGTAGGATTTGAAAAGGACGCTATAGGCGAAACTGTAGCTATTCTTTCAAGGAAAAGCGCTCAGAGAGAATGCATGCTAAATTACATAGAAACACTTGAGGCGGGAGATATAATTCCTACCAAAATAACTCATCTTGAAAATTTTGGGGCATTCGTAGATATCGGATGCGGAATTATTTCATTACTCTCAATAGACTCAATCTCTGTATCAAGAATATCTCACCCATCAGCAAGGCTGTCCGTTGGAGATTCAATTTATACGGTTGTTAAAAGCATTGACGAATATGGGAGAATATACGTTTCGGAAAGAGAACTTCTCGGAAATTGGGAAGAGAACGCTTCCCTTTTCTCTGAAGGTCAAACAGTCAAGGGAATAATAAGAAGTGTAGAAAGCTACGGTGTTTTCGTCGAGCTTAAGCCCAACTTGGCCGGTCTTGCAGAATATAAAGACGACGTTGTCGCAGGACAGACTGCGGCGGTATACATAAAAAGCATTATTCCCGATAAAATGAAAATAAAGCTGATAATAATTGATTCTCACGATGCGCCCGTATATCCGGAGCCCCTCGAATACTTTATTGATACGAATACTGTCACCCACATCGATTCATGGCTGTATTCGCCCAAATCCTGTAAAAAAGTGATAGAAAGCATATTTTAATCCAAATATATTGATTTTTTCCTTATGATGTGATAAAATCATTTTTGATAAGGAGAATCAAAATGGTTAACATAGGAAATGATTGGGACAATCTTCTTTTGGGAGAATTTGAAAAAGAATACTATCTCTCTTTGAGAAGCTTTTTAAAGGAAGAATATTCTTCAAAACGAATATATCCTAACATGCACGACATATTCAACGCACTGAAATATACGTCGTATCAAAATACAAGAGTCGTTATTTTAGGACAGGATCCATATCACGGTCCGGGTCAGGCTCACGGACTTTGCTTTTCGGTAAAGGAAGGAATACCGCATCCTCCATCTCTTCAAAATATATTCAAAGAATTGAAAAACGAGCTTGGTATTGAGCCACCCGCAAGCGGTGAGTTAACCGGATGGGCGAGACAAGGTGTTTTGCTTTTAAACACTACATTGACGGTGCGCGAATCATCACCCCAAAGTCACAAAGGACGCGGTTGGGAAATTTTAACCGATAAAATAATTTCGCTTATTAACGCAAAAAGTGAGCCCGTTGTATTCATGATGTGGGGCGGTAACGCAAGAGCAAAAAAAACACTTATAACGAACAAAAACCACCTCATACTTGAATGTGCGCACCCAAGTCCACTCTCGGCGTGGAATGGATTTTTTGGATGCAATCACTTCATTCTTGCCAATGATTTTTTAAAATCAAAAGGACTGAAAGAGATAGAATGGTCTCGTATAAATGAATAAATATAGCACCCCGTGTTAAATTAACGGGGTGCTGTGCTTTGTTCTAAAGTTTTGATATCACAAAATAACCTACAACGAAGGCTCCAAGGATTATTCTATATATTCCAAAAGGAGCAAAGCTATGTCTTTTTACAAAATCCATCAAAAACTTTATTGAAAACAGGGATACGATAAATGACACTGCCATAGCAACAAGCAAAACGGTAACTTCAAGTCCCGAAATAATCATTCCCTCTGCAGCGAACTTCAAGATTTTAAGAAGCGAAGCTCCAAGCATAACAGGAATAGCCATAAAAAATGAAAATTCAGCACTTGCGACTCTTGAAACCCCCGTAAGCATTCCGCCTAGAATTGTCGAACCCGAACGCGACGTGCCGGGAATTAGAGACAGGACTTGAAATGCACCGATAGCAAGTGCATCCTTATAGCTCAAATCATGTACGTCTTTTATTCTGTATTCCTTATTTTTCTTCATTTTTTCGATAAGAATAAATGCTATACCGTAAACTATAAGAGCCACAGATACAACGATATAATTATAGAAATACTTATCAAAGATGTCATCCAAGAGTACGCCTATTATAGCTGCGGGAAGCACCCCGACTATAACCTTACCCCATAAATTCCATGTCATTGAACGTTCTTCCCTGCTTTTCTTCTTTGAAAAAGGGTTGAGTCTGTTCCAGAACAAAACGGGTACGGCGGCAATTGCGCCTAACTGTATAACAACCAAAAACATCTCTTTAAACTCTACGGAAACGTTAAGCTTTATAAATTCGTCAACAAGTATCATATGTCCCGTCGAACTTATCGGAAGCCATTCCGTTATGCCTTCAACAATTCCGAGAAATATCGCCTTCAATATTTCAATAAATGCTTTCATTTCAAATCTCCAATCACGCGAGTCTTATAATATCACCGGATTTAACCTCAAACGGTACCTTCATATAAAATTTCATATACGGATGACTCGTCGAAGAAATAGGCTCACCATTTTGATCTTTCAAACCTTCCGCGACAAAAGATGTGCCAACTTTCCCAGGAGTCAAAAGCTCAATTTTATCTCCTTCGCACATTTTATTGCGCTGTGTAAAAAGCGCTTCTCCGCTCTTCGCATCATATGAAATCGCCATAGCAAGATATGCTTTATCTTTAATATAGCCGGTCGTTTCCGAAAGATTTGCATCAAGGTGAGAATCCGAAAAATAATAACCCGCAGCGTAATCTCTGTGGCTGACCGATTCAAGCTCTCGATACCACATAGGGTCGTATTTGTAATCACCCGAAAAATAAGAATCAACCGCCATTTTATAGGTGTTGGTTACTACAGCTGTATAATATGCCGATTTCATTCTTCCCTCTATTTTAAATGAATCTATGCCTGCTTCTATAAGCTCGGGAATATGTTCAATAGTGCAGGTATCGCGACTCGCCATTATAAAGGTTTCTCCGTTTACCTCTTCAACCGGCATAGTACTTTCGGGGCGCTTTTCTTCTGTTATTTCATATCCTCTTATTGTATAATTCCAGCGGCAAGGCTGAGCGCACATACCTCGGTTTGCATCTCTTCCGATAATGTGGCCTGACAAAAGGCATCTTCCGCTATAAGATATGCACATCGAGCCGTGAATAAAACATTCGATTTCAAGTTCTTTCGGTATATTTGCTTTAATTGCCTTAATTTCTTCGAGAGTAAGCTCTCTTGCGAGAACAACACGCTTAGCTCCAAGCGCATACCATGCGCGGCAATCTGCCGCGCTGACCGCATTCGCCTGCGTTGAAATGTGAATCTCAATATCCGGCAGCATTTCTTTTGCTAACATAAGAACCCCTATATCAGCGATTATCAACGCATCAACAGGTATAGATTTCAAATTTAAAAAATAATCCTTGAGAAGCTCGTATTCTCCCTCTCTTGGCATCGTATTAACAGTAAGATATACCCTGACTCCTCTTTCATGGGCATAGGATACCGCCTCTCGCAATTCTTCTATCGAAAAATTATCCGCAGCGGCTCTCATTCCGAAAATCTGTCCCGACAGATAGACAGCATCCGCTCCGTAAAGAATTGCCGCTTTCATTTTTTCAAAATTACCCGCGGGAGACAGTAGCTCAGGTCTTTTCATATTTTAATCCTTTCAAATTAGGAATTAATCGGTCGTTTTATAACTATTTTAACACAAAAATACGAGTTATTCAATAGATTTTGGAATCATTATCAGATTAAGCTCCCATGCGGGAACAGAAAGCATACGCCTTATATACAAATCATACTCCGGATATTTATCTATGACGTATTCAGGTATATAGAAAATGTCGCGGCTTCTGTGATAAAGTGATACAAGCAGACATGGAAGCGAACTTTTTACAGTTTCTTCAGAACCGACAAGAGCCTCGTATTCTGCGCCCTCAACATCGTATTTTATATAATCCGCATTGCGTATATTCAAGCTATCAATAGAAATAAGCTCTACATCAGACTCGTTATGCTGATAAGAAGCTGTTGAAGACACAGACGAATTTCTGTTCCCGCTTCCGATAAATATTCCTTTTTCACATTTATCCCAAACCGCAGCGCTTACCGTATTAACTTCAACCTCGGCTTCTTGCGAAAACTTATAAAGCTTCTTATAATTTTTCTTATCCGGCTCAATAGCATATATTCTGCTGATATTTTTAAAATATGTTATAGCTTCTTTAACTGTGTCTCCATTGTACGCCCCAGCGTCTATAATGCATTTTATATCACGGATATTAAGAAGTGAATACATCTCTTCTTTTTCAGAGTAACCGTCAAGCAAATATCTTAATTTTCCGCTTATACGGTAATTAATAACCGCCGAATATATCTTCTTAGATAAATCGTCCTTTAAAGAATTGCATATCTTTTTGATTTTTTCATAGTTTTTATTATAATATTCTCTGTCAAAATACTCGCTCTCGTCAGATACGGGCATATCGGGTACGTACATATCGTATTTACCGTCTATATCCGCAAGCATCTCAATCACGTCATGGCGATTTGTCGCAAATGAAAGAACTATTACGAAATCGGAATACGTTTCCTTTATTTCGGTAAAGGATTTTACCCTAAATCCCGCAAAGCTATGCCCTCTTACAAATCCGTCAGACGCAAAAAAATCAGATATCTTTATCCCGTAATTTTCAAACCTTCTTATTAACTTTTCCGCTCCGTTCCCCATTCCGTAAACAACAATAGGTCTCTTCTCTCGCGAAAGAACGTCCCAAACGTCGCTCGTGCAAGGATACTCAGGCAAATGACATTTATTATTCAAAACGAAACTCCTTTTTTATAAAAAGCATTGAATTTCAATTTAATATGTGATACAATTAAATAAAAAACGAGGTTACAATATGAACTGCTTATTTTGCTCAATAATCAAAGGTGAAATTCCTTCAACCAAGCTCTATGAAGATGAGGTATGCTATGCATTTGCTGACATAAATCCCCAAGCTCCCTCACACTGCCTTGTCGTTCCCAAACTCCATATCGCGTCTGCGAACGAAATTACTGAAGAAAACTCAAGTATCGTTGCTCACATATTCTCCGTGATTCCAAAAATTGCAGAAAGCGCAGGACTCAAAAACGGCTACAGAGTCGTAACCAATATCGGAGAGGACGGATGCCAATCTGTTAAGCATCTGCATTTTCACATCTTAGGCGGTAAAAAGCTCTCTGAAACTATGGCATAATAACATAATAAAGATTAAAGGCAGTGCTTCTCGGCACTGCCTTTTCTGAGTAGGTATTACTTAACCTTCTCTTTAACCTTAGCCGCTTTACCGACTCTGTCGCGAAGATAATAGAGCTTCGCGCGGCGAACCTTTGCCTCGCGGAATACTACGATCTTGTCAACGTTGGGAGAATGGATCGGGAATGTCTTCTCAACACCTACACCGTAAGAAACACGTCTTACAGTAAACGTCTCAGAGATTCCGCCGCCATGCTTAGCAATAACGGTACCCTCGAACATCTGAATTCTTTCCTTCTCACCCTCGGTGATACGAATATAAACCTTTACACCGTCACCGATACCAAACTGAGGAACCTCAGTTTTCAACTGCTCACTTACAAAAGCCTGGATCTTTTCCATATTAATGGCCCTCCTTAAAACTGCGAACATTCGTGCGGAGCTACGCAGAGGACTGTTCTGAATACACCGATTAACGCAAATAAGTCATGAAACCCATTAGCGTATGCACAGTTATAGATATAATAACATATTGCACGAAAAAAATCAATACTTTTTGT
>JAZSGJ010000024.1:0-7291 GCA_045532675.1 Eubacteriales bacterium
TTCTCCTGCAAGATAAGACTTTACGGCTGCTATCTTTAATTCCGAACTGTATTTCTTGTTTTTACGCATAAAAAAAACCCCTTAGTGTAGTCTTGAAAACTTTTTGTTTTTTCAAGTGTCTACTCTAAGGGGATTATATCACATTGGATTGCCCGAGATGCTTTTTTAAATTATTAAATCATTAAGTGAATATTTAGGAACTGCATGATCGTCGTCTTCATCACGGAAATATTTTATATCTCCGTCAACAACGTCGGTAAGGTAAACCCTCTCAGTTGGCTTACCGAGAGCAATTACAAATGCGGAATTATATCCGTCCTTTTTCAGTATACTGTCAAAGGCATCCTTCTTAAAGCTTCTTATCATACAGCCGCCAAGACCCATTTCTGTTGCAGTAAGAAGAATTGACTGCGCGGCGATTCCCATATCTATCGCAAGACTCGTATCTATATTTTCTTCCTTGCAAAGCATAACTATATATGCCGTTGGACGCTCAGACACAGATGGCCCCTTCCAATCCTTAAGATACCCCGCGAAGGCAACGTTTTCAAACATACTGTCGCAGGTTTCCTTATCGTTAACAATAGCAAATCTTATACGCTGACGGTTAGCCGACGAGCCTGAGCATCTTGCCGATTCTATCATTTCAAGAAGCTCCTTATCGGTTATTTTCCTATTTGCATCAAAGCGTCTGAACGAACGTGTATTTTTTATAAGCTCGGATATCATAAAAGCTCCTTATCAATAAACAAAATCAAATTCGAAATCGTAAATGCTTACGGTATCGCCTTCTTCAACTCCCGCCTCGCGAAGCTTGTCTATAACTCCGTTTTTAACAAGAACGCGCTGGAAGAAATTAAGCGACTCGTAATCGCCGAAATTTATCTGTCCCATAAAATTGAACAGCCACTCACCCTCAACGATATATTTTCTGCCTTCCTTGCGTACGCTCGTCGTAATCTCTCCCGCCTCATTACGGATGGCCTCATCCTCGGGCGTTATCTCGGTTTCGTATACGGTAAGGGGCGGAAGCTCACTAAGCTTTTCCGCGCTAACTCTTATCAGCTCGTCAAGTCCCTCTCCCGTAACAGCGGAAACGTATACCACCTCGCGCGAAAGCTCGGCACAGCGAGTCTTAAACCTTTTAACCTCATCAGAATCCATATCCGCCGAATCGGTTTTGTTTGCAATAATTATCTGAGGACGGGATGAAAGCTCTTCTGAATATTTTTTAAGCTCGGTGTCTATCTTATCTATATCGTCGGCAGGGTCTCTGCCATCCTGAGCAGAAATATCGACTACGTGAAGTAAAAGCCTGCATCTGTCAACATGGCGAAGGAAATCATGTCCGAGTCCCGCTCCGTCCGACGCTCCCTCGATAAGTCCCGGTATATCAGCCGCAAGAAATCCCTTTCCCTCTCTTACCGAAACAACTCCGAGATTCGGTGAAAGCGTTGTGAAATGATAGTTAGCGATTTTAGGCTTTGCCGCGGTGATTCTTGACAAAATCGAGGATTTTCCGACGTTCGGGAATCCGATAAGACCAACCTCAGCAAGCATTTTAAGTTCAAGAAGAACCTCTCTCTCTTCGCCTCGCGTTCCATTCTTTGCAAATCTCGGTATCTGACGCGTGGGTGTAGCAAAATGACGGTTACCCCAGCCCCCTCTGCCGCCCTTGCAAAGTATATATTCATCGGCTCTCGCCATGTCGAATATAATTTTTCCGCTTTCATGGTCTTTGATAATAGTTCCCTTTGGTACTAATACCGTAACGTCAGCCCCGCTCTTTCCGTGCATTTTGCCGGGTTTGCCGTTTTCGCCGGGCTCAGCAACAAATTTTCTCTTGTATCTGAATGCAAGAAGCGTATTCGCCCCCTCATCGACCTTAAAAACTATATTTCCGCCTCTGCCTCCGTCACCTCCGTCCGGTCCGCCTGCAGAGACGTATTTTTCTCTATGAAAGGAGATAGCACCGTTACCGCCATCTCCCGCTTTTACGTATATTTTTATATTATCTATAAACATGTTTTTAGTTTGAGGATGAATCCTCACCCTTCTGTCTTATAATAATTTTTATAGGCGTTCCCTCAAAGCCAAAGGCATCACGAAGGCAGTTTTCAATATAGCGCCTATATGAAAAATGGAAAAGCTCCTCTGAATTACAGAATATAACGAACGTAGGCGGATTTACCGAAACCTGCGTCATATAATAAATTTTAAGTCTCTTTCCTTTATCCGAAGGAGGCTGAACTCTCGTCATTGCGTCGTTAAGCAAATCGTTGAGCATACCCGTTGATATGCGGCGGCTCGCCTCTGCGTACGCGCTCTGTATCATAGGATAAATATTCGTAACTCTCTGCCCCGTTTTAGCCGAAACGTATACTATAGGAGCGTACGTCATATATGAAAGCGCGGTTTTTATCCTCGTATTAAAATTATTAACGGTAGAATTTTCTTTTTCAATCGAATCCCACTTGTTTACGACTATTATAGACGCCTTACCGGCCTCGTGAGCAATTCCCGCTATCTTTTCATCCTGCTCGGTGATTCCGTCACCGGCGTCTATCATAATAAGGCAAACGTCAGCGCGCTCAACAGCCATATTTGCGCGAAGAACGCTGAATTTCTCTATTTTGTCCTCTATCTTTGCCTTACGGCGTATACCCGCGGTATCAATAAAATTAAATACTCCGTAATCGTTTTCAACCCTCGTGTCAACCGCGTCGCGCGTTGTTCCAGCAATATCAGAAACAATCATTCGTTCCTCTCCGCACATATGGTTGATTATAGAGGATTTACCTGCGTTCGGCTTTCCTATAACGGCAACGTTTATCGCTCCGTCCTCATCCCCGTCAGCATCCGAGAAATCGCACTCCTCAATGATAGCGTCAAGCAAATCTCCCGAGCCGGTGCCGTGAAGTGATGAGATAGCAATAGGCTCTCTGTCAAAGCCAAGCTCGTAAAACTCGTAAAACTCAAACGGCACAGCGCCTATACTGTCAGCCTTGTTTACAGCGAGTATTATCGGCTTACCCGATTTCTTCAGCATTATCGCTATATCTCTGTCGTCCGCAA
The DNA here is from genome assembly GCA_045532675.1 of Eubacteriales bacterium. GTDB lineage: Bacteria > Bacillota > Clostridia > Oscillospirales > CAG-272 > UBA1740. The sequence goes on from JAZSGJ010000024.1 coordinate 3,076, forward strand.
GAAGTCCTGCCTTTATGTCGCAAAGAAAAACAATAACGTCTGCCGTCTCAACGGCAATCTCTGCCTGAACACGCATCTGCTTAAGTATTGTATCCTCGCTCTTAGGCTCAATTCCGCCGGTATCGATAAGTACAAACTTCTTTTCGCACCACTCTGCCTCGGCGTATATGCGGTCACGCGTAACACCGGGAGTGTCCTCGACTATCGAGCGGCGTTCGCCTATTATTTTATTAAACAGCGTGCTTTTACCAACGTTTGGTCTGCCCACTATTGCTACTATCGGTTTTGCCATTGTTTTCTCCTTTTTTACCTTAACGTCCGAATACGGCATCTATAAACTCAAATCCGTCATTACCGCATGCGCGGATATTCGCTCCAAGCTTCTCTTTAAGCTCGACAAGCGTCATACCGCACAAAAAATCCTCCTCGGGATATCTGAGAGCCGAGCAAGGTATCAGCAGCTCGTCACACTCAAGTTTCCCGTTTAGCTGTTCAAATATATCCTTTCCGGTAAGAAGTCCCGAAACCGTTATCGACTCACCGAAAAAGTGATTTTTAATCATATATACGTCTATTTTCAATTTGCCGCAAATTTTCATAAGCCTATCGCACGCATCCTTTATCATGGGATATGACGCTGCGCCCGTTGCAACTGCGACAACTCTGTCATTTTCAAGTGATGAAATAAGCTCCGAGGCATCGTCTATGCCAATCTTAAATTCTTCCGAAAATGAGCGAAGCATTCCGACACCGTTTTCAAGCTGAGGATAGTCCTCGTAATAATCGTCATCGGGAATAGGTCTTTTTGCTTTAAGATAAAACTCATCGGCGGCAAAGAATAGCCTCGAGCCCTTCTCCTCCTTGTGCCTATTTGCAAACTTATCTATCAAATCAACAACGGCGGCGGCTTCCTCTCGGCTAAAATCCGCAAGAGGATATAATCCGTCTCTGTATTTGGTAAGCCCTGCGGGAACGACAGAAACACTTGAGAGATAAGGATAATACTGCGAAAGGTCATTCATAGTACGTATAAGCTCGTCACCGTCATTCACACCCTTGCAAAGAACAATTTGCCCACACATATATAACCTTGCCTTTTTAAACTCGTCAAGATATTTGAGAACCTCGCCCGAGCGCCTATTCTTCATCATTTTAACCCGAAGCTCAGGATTAGTCGTATGAATAGATATATTAAGAGGTGAAAATCGCATCTTTACGATTCTTTTTACGTCATCATCATTCATATTAGTCAAGGTTATATAATTTCCGTGTATAAACGAGAGACGCGAATCGTCATCCTTAAAATAAATTGGAGAACGTAAGCCTTTTGGATTTTGGTCTATAAAGCAAAAAATACACTTATTTTTGCACGAATGCTTTTCATCCATAAGCGGAGTTTCAAATTCGAGGCCTATATCGTCGTACTCCCCCTTTTTAACAGTAACGATGTACTCCTCTCCGTCGCGCAAGCAAAGAAGCGTAACAACCCGCTCCGCAAGATAAAAACGGTAATCAAGAACGTCGTTTATCGGATTATTATTTATAGAAACCAAAGCGTCGCCCGCAGCTATGCCCGCGCGGGATGCCCGTGAGTCATCCTCAACTGCAAATATTTTAACCATAAAATCACCAAACCTGCAAAACAGAAACTATTGTTTACGTTTTTCCTTTATATAAAACACTAAACCCGATACCGTGTAAACTATTACTGCTAATGAAGCAAATCCAAAAAAATCAAGCCAAACGTCTGTTATACCGGGACCACGTTTAGAAAAAATCTGTATAGTTTCGTCAATAAGTGCTATCAAAATACCGAATGCAAATGACGAAAACAGAAAAATTCTCTTTTTGAGAAAAAGAATTACGAACAACGCCACCTCAGCTCCAAGCGCCGCAAATTCTACTAAATGAGCTATTTTTCTTATATGGGTTTGAACGTATCCTCCAACCGTCGTTTCGGGTGGTATAATCTCTTCTATTATCTCACCGACAGCATTGCTCTGCTCTGAGGATTTCTCGGGGGGAAGCATCGATTGAATAAATATAAAAGCAATCGTTGAGATTATCAAAAGAATAACAAGAAGTTTTATAGCATTTTTACACCTTGCATTTATCATAAAGCGCCCCTTAATTCTTTTGCTTTTTTCTGCCGGAGGCAAGAAGTATTTCTTTTGTAATTCCGTTTTCATTAAGAAAAGCAACTGCCTCACTCGAGCCGCTCCTTCCTGCGGCAAGCATAAGTCTTGTTCCCTTTATTCTGTCAAAATCGGTTCCAAGACCGTCGATATAGCATTTTGCATACAGATATTTTCCCTTTGCCACAAGCTCCTCTACGTAGGTTGGATCATGCCTTGATGCCGCGCGAAACCACTCAAAAGCCTCTCTCGCATCTGCCTTTATAACGTCAAATCGTTTGTCCTCTTCCGAAAAATCAGGAACGTATCCCGAAAGAAGAGGAGTTGACACTTCTCTGTATTCCGCCTTGTGATAAGGTATCATACATATACCTATAACATCCGGCTCAAACATGCATCCGAGAGTAGATGCCATACCCATATAGAGCTGAGCCTCAACACATCCGTCCTCTGCTGATATGCGCATATATCTATGCGCAAGCTCGAAATTCTGCGCTACTCCCTCACCGTGAAGATATAGCATGGCAAGATTATAACAAGCCTCTCCGCCTTCCATATTTTTTGCAAACGCAAAATAGCTTTTAGCTTCGGTCGGGTCGTAATCTCTGCCGTATCCTCGAAGAAGACAGTATCCGTAATTGAATGCAGCAAGCGAATCTCCTGCCCTTGCGCCCTCAAGATACATGTCGGCGGCAACTTCATATTTCCCGTCCAAAAAGGCAACGTCTGCCTTTAGCTTTTCGTACAAAACTGCGCCACCTCCACATAATGTTTTTTACGCTATCGTGAATTTTGTGCCATCCTTCGTATCAATAAGGGTTATTCCCTTTTCAAGAAGCTCTGCTCTTATACTGTCCGCCTCAGCGTAATTTTTGTTAACCTTTGCCATGCGGCGAGCTTCAATTTTTTCATTTATATACTTAAGAAGCTCTGGGTCGCATGAAACCTCATTAGCAGCCTCATCGTCCTTCTTCTTTAGCTTTGACGCCTCTTCAATAAGACCGAGGTCAAGCACCCTTTCAAAATCACAAACAAGCGCAAGCTTTGTTTTATCGTTTGTATTAAGCTTGAATACGTCGTAAAGCGCCGTCACTGCCAAAGACGTATTAAGATCGTTATCAAGCGCGTCGGTAAAACGCTTCTTTCCTTCTGCAAAAGCGTTTTCGTCAACAGTCTCAGACTCTGAAGCCTTAAGAGATGCCACCTTTGCAACAAGCTTGTTATATGCAATCCTTGCATTCTCAAGATTTTCCCATGAAAAAACAAGATTTTTTCTGTAATGCGACTGCATGCAGAAATAGCGATAAACAAGCGGATTGAATCCACGCTCCTCAAGAAGAGAAACGGTGAGAAATTCGCCCTTTGATTTTGACATCTTTCCACCCGTAGTATTCAGGTGATGAACATGGAACCAATAACGGCACCACTCATGACCGAATGTAGCTTCACTCTGCGCTACCTCATTGGTGTGATGGGGGAAAGCGTTATCTATACCGCCGCAGTGAATATCAAGATACTCACCGAGATGCTTTGATGCTATGCATGAGCACTCGATATGCCATCCCGGATATCCTATTCCCCAAGGGGAATCCCACTTAAGCTCCTGATCCTCAAACTTGGATTTTGTAAACCAGAGAACAAAGTCCGCCTTGTTGCGCTTGTTTCCGTCGGCTTCAACACTCTCGCGTACTCCAACCTCAAGGTCCTCTTCGTTGAAATCGTTGAAGATATAATATTTCTCAAGCTTTGAGGTGTCAAAATAAATATTTCCGCCTGCCTCGTATGCGTATTCTTTTTGAAGGAGCGCCTCAATCATTTTTATAAATTCGGGAACACAGGCAGTCGCGGGCTCAGTGATGCTCGGCTTAGTTATATGGAGCTTCTCGCAATCTAAGAAGAAAGCGTCAGCATAAAATTTAGCGATTTCAAGAACCGTCTTACTCTCTCTCCTCGCGCCTTTAAGCATTTTGTCCTCGCCAGTATCTCCGTCACTTGTCAGGTGACCGACGTCGGTTATATTCATAACTCTCGTAACGTCGTATCCGATATAACGAAGATACTTTTCAAGCACGTCCTCCATA
>JAZSGJ010000099.1:0-7603 GCA_045532675.1 Eubacteriales bacterium
GCCATGCCGTAGTGACCCCACAGGTCGGGACGGTTGGTCACCGACTTGTTGTCGACCTCGAAGATGATATCGTCGATGGGATAGACCGTCTTGATGTCGGTGCCGAGGGGCAGCTCGTCGGGGATCTCCCAGATGCCGCTGTTATCGTCGCTGATGCCAAGCTCGGCCTCGGAGCAGCACATACCGTATGAGGTAAAGCCTGCTACGGTTGCGGGTGTTATGGGATGACCGCATACAGCGCCACCAGCGGTCGCAAGAGCAACATTCATTCCTTCTCTGACGTTTGGAGCGCCGCAAACGATGTCAAGAACCTCAGAGCCCGTATCAACCTTCAACAGATGAAGCTTCTTGGAGGTGGGATGATTCTCAACCGAGATAATTTTCGCAACGATAACACCGTGAGTATCCTCACCCTTTACGAATATATCCTCAACCTCTGCGGTGGATAATGTAAAATTTCTGATAAGCGCTTTTTTATCAAGCCCCGAGAGGTCAACAAAATCGCCTATCCAATTCATCGATAAAAACATTTTCTTATTGCCTCCTTATATTGACTTGAACTGCGAGAGCGCTTTAAGATTTCCGCTGTTGAAATCGCGGATATCCTTAACTCCGTATTTCATCATTGCAAGACGCGTAAGACCGAGACCGAATGCAAATCCAGAATACTTCTCTGTGTCTATACCGCCCTCTTTAAGTACGTTCGGGTGAATCATACCGCAGGGGCAAAGCTCAAGCCAGCCCGAATTTTTACATGAGGGGCAGCCTGCGCCACCGCATATCTCACAGTTTATATCAAGCTCAAATCCGGGCTCGACGAACGGGAAAAATCCGGGACGAAGTCTTACCTTAACATCTCTTTTGAAAACCTCGGAAAGCATGGTCTTCATAAAGTAAATGAGGTTTGAAATTGATATATTTTCGTCTATCATCATGCCTTCCATCTGGAAGAAGGTGTTTTCATGGCATGCGTCGGTTGACTCGTTTCTGAAGCAACGACCGGGGAATATAGCTCTGAGAGGCGCGCCGTATTTCTTCATAATAGCGTTCTGTGCCGCAGAGGTATGCGTCTTAAGAAGCTGTCCGTTATCAAGATAATATGTGTCCTGCATATCTCTTGCGGGATGGTGCTTAGGTATATTAAGCGCCTCGAAACACTGATAATCGTCAACTATCTCGGCGTAATTTTCTATTGTAAAGCCCATGCTTTCAAAAACCTCTTCAACCTCACGGGTTGCAAGGGTGATTGGGTGGTAAGATCCAAGCTCTCTTTCATAAGCAAGGGTGGGGTTATATTTCTTTGCTCCCCTCACCTGCGCTTCAATTGCAGCAAGCTTTATTGCCTCCTCGGCCAATGCGATAGCCGCCTCAACCTCGTTTTTAAACGTATTGATAAGCTGACCCGCGCTCTTTTTATCCTCAACATCGCGAAGCCCCTTCATAAGCTCTGCGACAGCGCCCTTTTTGCCGAGGAAATTAACTCTCAGCGTCTCAAGCGCCAAAGCATCGGTTGCCAAAGCAAGCTCCGCGTCAAACCGTGCTTTCAGTTCACTGATTTTCTCTTTCATCTTAGGAAAGTCCTTTCTTAGCGTAAAACCTTAAAGTATTAACTTAATTATTATAAACCAAATAAGTATTTTTGTCAATGACTATTGATGTATGAAATCACGTTTTTAGGCAAAATTTCTTCAAGAGACTCTCCTCTCGCTATCATTTCCCTTGCTTTTGTGGAGCTGATACTCTGCATTTGCAAATCCGCCTGCCACAGTTCAGTATCAAATCCTCCGTGTTTTCGATTATAATAAGCCTGTAGCAGTTCATACTCATAGTCGGTTTCGTTTCTATAACCCTTGACTATTTTTTCAATACCTTTCGCCTTCATGTAATCAATAACAAGTCCGTCCGAAAAATCAACCTTCACGTTTGGAATCTCATCGGTTGCGAGTCTAAGCATCTCAAGCCGGTCCTCTATCGAAAAAGTATATTTTTTTTCGACGTTAATAAAAACCACCGCATACACCTCGGAGTAAAGAGAAGCCGCGCGTTTTATTATTTCGAGATGCCCGAGAGTCACGGGGTCGTAACTTCCGGGAAGTATAACTTTCATTTCCCGTCACCTCGGTAAAGCAGGATATTAACGAACGTCTTTTTTCCGTAATGTGTCGATTTTATAATCTCAAAGCCCAAAATTTCTTCGGGACATATATCCTCGGTTCCGCTTTCAAGGACCACTATAGCGCCCCCCTCAAGAAGCGAGGCATCACGAAGGCGGGCGAGCGCTTCTCCGCAGCATTCCATAGAGTACGGCGGATCGATAAAAACGAGGTCGTACTTATCCTTTCCGGACGATTTTCTGATAAAATTGCGCCAATCGCTTACGATATATCTGCACTTGTCAAAAAATCCCGTAACCTTTGCATTTAACTTGACTATATCAATTGCTTTTCTCTCAGAATCGACGAAACTTACCGATTCTGCGCCTCGTGAGAGAGCCTCGAGTCCGAGCTGACCCGATCCTGCGAAAAGGTCAAGCACGCGTCTGTTTTCTATATCAAACTGTATTGAAGAAAATACAGCTTCCTTTATTCTCTCCGAGGTAGGTCTCGTAGCCTCACCCTCAAGTGTTTCAATCTTTTTGCCCTTGGCTGTTCCGGTTATAATTCTTAACACGGGGGTCACCGTCCTTTGTTATTTATGATAGTATTCGTATATATTTTGCGCATCGGTGCGGGATATCCCCTTCACCGCCATAAGCTCATCCACCTCAGCCTTTCGTATCTTGAAAAGCGGCATCGAATGCAAAAGAAGCTTTGCCTTTTTCGGTCCTATTCCGTTTATTTTTTCAAGCGAAGAGTGGGTAAGAGTTTTTATCTTCGCGCCCTGCGATTTTTTGACTGCAAATCGGTGAGCTTCCTCTTGAATTTTATAAACGAACGCGTAAACTCCCGTCTCCTGAGCTATGGATATTTCCCTATCCCCATCGGTTATGGCTCTCGTCTTATGAAAATCGTCCTTAACCATTCCGAAAAGCGGAATTTCAATTCCCTTTGATGTCATAAGCTCTCTGACAACTCCAACGTGTGTCGCGCCGCCATCAAGAAGAATAAGGTCGGGAGATTCGCCAAGAGACGCGCTTCCGTCTCCTATATGAGAAAAGCGTCTGCCAAGCACCTCGCGCATTGAGCCGTAATCGTCAGCACTCGCTGTGGTTTTTACGGTAAAACTCCTGTAATCACTTTTTTTAAGTTTTCCGCCCGAATAGACAATCATCGAAGCGGTAATACTTTCGTTTCCTATATTTGAAATATCGTAAGCCTCAATCCTTGCGGGCAATTCAGAAAGTCCGAGAAGCTCGGAAAATCTTCTAAGGTTTTTGTCCTCACGTTCCCCCTCAAGCCTGTGCTGTCTTGCTGATTCCTTTGCGTTTTCAAATGCCATATCGCAAAGAGCCCGTCCGTCGCCCCTCTCAGGAATTCTTACCGCGACCTTATATTTCGTAGCAAGCGAAAGATATTCGGACAAAAGCTGAATATCATCCTCGGTAAGTGAAAAATCAAGCATAACCTCTTTCGGTATATTGCCTGCCGTATCATAATAATCGGCAATCAGAGATATCGTATCATCGGAGCTCATAAGGTCGTTTACCGAGAGAATAAACTCGTTTTTGTTTACGAGCGCTCCCGAACGTATCGATAGCATAGCGAGAACACCTTCAGTTTCCGAGGTGTACATAGCGAATACGTCGCGATTGACCTTCGCATCGGCTACTACCTTCTGCTTTTGGGAAAGTCGCTCGAGTGCAAAGATGCTATCGCGTATTGCCGCAGCACGCTCAAACTCCATCTTCTCTGCCGCCCCGTTCATTTCAGAGATAAGCATTCCTTTTGTTTCTTTAATATTTCCGTCAAGCACCCATTCGGCGCATTTTACGAGTGAGCGATACTCCGCCGATGAAACCTTTCCCATACAGGGCGCGATGCATCTTCCCATATCGCGGTATATACACGGCCGCTCTCTGCCGATATCCTTCGGAAAAGAACGCTTACAGGTTGCAAGGGTGAAAATACGCATAACCGCATCAAGCGCTGCGTGAGCCCCCTCTGAGCTTTGATAAGGACCAAAATACTTAGCTTTATCACTCTTTCTTTCACGGGTGACGAAAAGTTTGGGATACTCCTCTGCCGTAACCTTGATATAAGGATATGATTTTGCATCCTTAAGCTTTATATTGTATCTTGGTGAGTGTTTCTTTATAAGCACGTTTTCAAGAGTAAGCGCTTCAATTTCCGTGTCACACAAAATAAAATCAAAATCTCTTACAAGACTGACCATTCTCTCGGTTTTCGGGGAATGGCTCTGTCCTGTGAAATAAGAGGTGACGCGGTTTTTGAGTCTTCTCGACTTTCCGACGTAGATTACGTCTCCGTCGGAATTTTTCATTATATACACTCCGGGAGATTGAGGCAATGAATTTGCCTTTTTCCGAAGTCTTTCAATCACGGTCAAAATAAACCTCCGAAAAAACAAAGGAGCTGCCGCAAGTCTTTACTTGAGACAGCACCTTTAATATAAGTTATGTCAACATTCTGCGAATCCGCTGTCAACAAGAGCAACGAGACCGTTTATAGCGGAAGCCTCATCACTGCCGTCGGCAATAAGAGTTATTGTCATACCTTCCACGATCCCAAGTGAAAGAACACCGAGAAGGCTCTTAGCGTTAACTCTGCAATCCTCTTTTTCTACCCAAATGGAACTCTTGAAAGAGTTTGCCTTTTGAATGAAGAAGGTTGCGGGTCTTGCGTGAAGACCTACACTGTTCTTTATTTTTACGCTGCGAGAAACCATAGGATATATCTCCTTAGATAATTATCATTACAAGTATATCAAATTGTTAATTAAAAATCAATACTTTTTCATAAAAAAGTTTAGAAAGATTTTATTCTATTATAGAAACGTCGATTGCAGATGACTCAGCGCTTTCGAGATCGCCGTAATATCCAAGGCGGTCATCGTACTCTTTTTTTGCTGTTCTCAAAGATGATGTGCATACACCGAATACAGTCCAGAAGAGATAGAAAACTGTTGCATTTTCAAATATATTTGCGAACGCACCGAATATAAGAAGCGCGATCGTAACGAGTGCCGTCATATTAACTGCTATATTCACAAACGAATTTTTTGTGTAGTGACGGTAGTAGGAAAGGTGGCGCAGACGTATGAGAATCATCACCACAAATAAAACGAGGGCTAGAGCTCCGATCTGAACGCCTATACCGAGTAGCGTGTTAAATATTCCGCTTAAATTCATACCTGTGGCAATCTTATACGAATTGTCCCCTATGCCTACCCCGAACATAAGATTGTCGAAAAATACGTTAAATGCCCTCTTATATCCCGACACCAATGCGGGTAGCGATGGGTCAAATCCGAAATATCCTGACACGGCATTCAGCTTTTCCACAGGAATAAACAAGAGAACGTGTGCCGAGGCAATAAAAAGCACAATAACGTCATGCGGAATCTTATTTGATGTAAGTATTAAGTAACATGCGGACGCTAAAACTACCGCAATAAGAGCCCCCGGCTCAAGAACAAGTCCAATAATGAATGCCTCAAAAACAAACAAGGAAGAATAAAAGATTTTTTTTGTTCTTTTTTTCTTTTCAAGAGCAAATGCCAACGTCAGAATCGCTGCAACTATCATAAACGCGGCAAGCGAAGATGAGCCGTCGAAGAAAGCCGAAATTTTGGGAGTGGAATACTTCGAGGTAAAATCGATCATGGGAAGCTCGGTTATAAATTCAACGACAGATACTATCGCTATCGGAATTGCCGAAACTATAACTGCATTCATAGCGCAATCCGCAAGACGCCTGTTAACTATAAGGTTGCTTGCAGGAAAATATCCAAGAAGTAAGACGGTGAATATAATCGAATTCTTGAGCGAATCCACACCGCCACCGAGCATTCCTCTTATCAATACAATTAAAATAATAAGCACTATTATTACGTCGTATATATCAAAATTGTATACTCTTTTTCCTATCAGCACCTTTGTTGCAAATGATACGAAGGCTATAAACGACAGTGAGACAAGAATCAAGTTTGACATCGGTAAAAGGTCAACATACGGAAGCAAAAGAAGAGTTGCTATCATAGGAAATTCCGGAGTAATCAGCGCAAACGTAATAAATATCGCAAGAACCATACCTATTACCACAAAATATATCGGAACGAAAAATCCGATTATCGCAGGAATAAATCCTAAGAAAACAGCTACCAACGGAGGGATTTTTGAATGATCCGCATCATTATTGATTTTCTTAATCAACAGAAACTCATAGAGAATATAATCGGTTAGGAAAAAGTCCTGAAGCGCCGTGCACATCGGCTTATTAAAGATGAGAAGGGGAACTGCGAGAAGCACGCACGCGGCGCCCACGATAAGAGAAAGTGCAATCTCGGGCTCATCAGCAAAATAATATTCTCCAAGGTGCAAAAACAGACTCATAAGTCCAAAAGAAAGAATAAAGCTGCCATAGGAACGCGTAGAGCTGTACGCAATGCTTCTTCCTATATAGTTAATAAATCTTACCGCTTTTCCCTTAAGAAGTCTAACCGTGCCGACAGTACTGAGACTATTGACTTCCTTCGTGCGAAAAATTTTTTCATTTAATGACGAAAATTTAAAACTCAACTTCGCATTTCTCCTTTCTTTAAACAATCAATCTGTGCCGTGCCTTTTCTTTTTTGGCTTCGGCAAGAGCGCCTCTTCTATCTCAGGATGCAATAACAAAAGGTCCGGACGGCGCTCTCTGGTTATATTTACAGCCTCTTCAAGCCGCCATCTGTCAATTTTTTTATGGTCACCCGAAAGCAAAATTTCGGGTACTGCCCTGCCCCTGAATTCCCTCGGCTTCGTATACTGCGGATACTCAAGTATACCCGAGGCAACCGATTCCCCCTCGTAGCACTCGCTTGACGCTAAAACTCCGTCTATAAGACGGGATACAGCGTCTATAACAATGCACGCGGGAATCTCACCGCCCGTCAGAACGTAGTCCCCTATCGATATCTCATCGTCGACTATCTCGTCAATGATACGTTGGTCAACGCCCTCGTAATGTCCGCAAAGAAAGATAAGGTTATCGTATTCCGACAGCTCCCTTGCAACGGTGTGTGTGAAAATTCTGCCCTTGGGAGACATATAAATTACTCTCTTTTTGTTCCCCTCGGGAATTTTTGATATAACGTCTTTATAGCAATCATATATCGGCTGGCAGGTCATTATCATTCCGACTCCGCCGCCAAACGGGGTATCGTCGGTTTTTCTGTGCTTATCGGTTGAATAGTCTCTTATATTATGAGCCACTACCTCAATTATCCCCGCCTTACGCGCTCTGCTTATTATACTTTCCCCGAGAATATTCCCTATCATATCGGGAAACAGAGTCATAACGTCAAATTTCATTTTTCGGGAAAGAAACCGGTAATTGGTTTAATAAACACGCCTCGCTCGGTATCTATCGCCTTGATAAATTCCGGAATACCCGGTATTAAAACGTCTCCCTCATCCGTGGCAGCGGTATAAAACTTTGATACC
>JAZSGJ010000020.1:0-12613 GCA_045532675.1 Eubacteriales bacterium
GCAACGATATGAATTTTATCAGAAATAAATTCAGAGTTAAGGGTGACGTGGTTGAGATATTTCCCGCATCAAGCACCGATAAAGCGATAAGAGTCGAATTTTTCGGTGACGAAATTGACAGGGTAATGAAAATAAATACACTTACCGGTGAGGTTCTTGAGGTGCTGTCTTACGCGGCAATATTCCCCGCAACCCATTACGCTGTGTCGGATGAGCGACGTGAAGTTGCGCTTCTTGAAATTGAGGCTGAAATGCGGGAGCGTGTTAAGTTTTTCAAGAGTCAAGACAAGCTTATTGAGGCTCAGAGAATAGAGGAGAGAACGAAATATGACCTTGAGATGCTCAGAGAGGTTGGATTCTGCTCCGGTGTTGAAAACTATTCTCGAGTCCTTTCCGGAAGACCCGAGGGCTCAACGCCTTTTACGCTTCTTGATTATTTTCCCGATGACTTTATAATTTTCATAGATGAGTCGCATGTAACGCTTCCGCAGGTACGCGGTATGAGCGGAGGCGACTTTGCGAGAAAGAAAAACCTTGTCGAATACGGCTTCCGTCTTCCGTCCGCGTTCGATAACAGACCCCTTTTCTTTGACGAGTTTGAAGAAAAGATAAGACAGACGGTGTTCGTAAGCGCAACGCCCGGTGACTATGAGAAAAATGAATCCTCGAGCATCGTTGAACAGCTTATCAGACCTACGGGACTTATCGACCCCGAGGTTATAGTGCGCCCGATTGAAGGGCAGATAGATGATCTTATAGGTGAGATACGCGCAACTACCGAGAGGGGTGAAAAGGTGCTTGTCACAACGCTGACAAAGCATATGGCAGAGGACCTTTCGGAATATCTTGCGACCCATAACATAAAGGTCAAATATATACATCATCAGGTAGAGACTATGGAGAGAATGCAGATTATCAGAGATTTAAGACTCGGACAATTTGACGTTCTCATAGGCATTAACCTATTACGTGAGGGACTTGATATTCCCGAGGTTTCTCTTGTCGCTATACTTGACGCGGATAAAGAGGGATTTCTGAGGAGCGAGACGTCGCTTATACAGACGATAGGAAGAGCCGCGCGAAATCTTAACGGCCACGTTATAATGTACGCGGATAATATCACCGGCTCAATGCGCGGCGCTATTGACGAGACAAACCGCCGCCGCGAAATACAGATGCGGTATAACAGGGAGCACGGTATAACTCCCGAAAGCATTAAGAAGAAGGTTGCCGACGTAATCGAAATCGGTAAGAAGGCTAAGCCCGAAAAGAATAAGAAGCTCACCAAGCTTGAGCGCGAAAAGCTGATAGAAAGTCTTACGGCAGAGATGCGCGAGGCGGCAAGGACGCTTGAGTTTGAAAAGGCGGCGTACCTGCGCGACAGGATAAAAGAACTTAAAAAGTAAGGTAAAGGAAATGTCAAGAAATATTGTTATTAAGGGTGCGAGAGTAAACAATCTCAAAAATATAGATATAACTATCCCGAGAGATAAGCTCGTCGTTTTGACCGGACTTTCGGGAAGCGGAAAATCCTCGCTTGCTTTTGATACGCTTTACGCGGAGGGACACAGAAGATTCGTTGAAAGCCTTTCTTCATACGCGCGTATGTTTCTTGGGCAGATGGATAAGCCCGAGGTTGACCTTATCGAAGGCCTCTCTCCGTCTATATCAATAGACCAGAAAACAACCTCGAAAAATCCACGTTCAACCGTAGGCACGGTTACCGAAATATACGATTATTTAAGACTTCTATACGCGAGAATCGGTATTCCTCACTGTCCTGTTTGCGGTAAAGAAATAAGACAGCAGACGCAGGACCAGATAGTTGACCGCATTCTTGCGCTCAGTGAGGGAACTCGCTTCATGGTGCTTGCCCCGGTTGTAAGAGCGCAGAAGGGTATGCACGAAAAGGTGTTCGCAGACGCGAGAAAGGGCGGCTTCGCGAGGGTAAGAGTTGACGGAAATATGTACGATCTTACCGAAGAAATAAAGCTCGATAAAAATCTTAAGCACACAATAGATATAGTCGTTGACAGACTTGTTATTAAAGAGGATATTCGTTCAAGACTTTCGGATTCGGTTGACAGCGCGCTTAAGGCGGCAGACGGACGGATAAATATAGTAACGGTTCCGAGAGGTAACGAGGAAGGCGAGGAATTTGAATTTTCACAGAAATACGCATGTGAGGAGCATGGAATAAGTTTCCCCGAGCTTGAGCCGAGAATGTTCTCATTCAACAACCCTATAGGCGCATGTCCCGAATGCTCGGGAATTGGAAATATGCAGAGAATATCTGTGAAAAAGCTTCTTCCGCACCCACATCTCAGCCTGCGTGACGGAGCTATAGCTGCAAACGGATTTAAAACGTTGACAGAGGATTCCTGGACGGGACCGCTCATTGCGGCTGTCGGACGCGATTACGGATTTACGCTTGACACACCGCTTGAGGATTTTTCAGATGAGGCAATGGACGCGCTTATGTACGGAACGGGGAATAAAACCTATACCGTAATAAGATATTTTGGGGGCGAGGGTAGAAAGCAGACTACTACTTTTGACGGAATTGTTCGCATAATAGAGAAGCGAATGAAGATGCAGGGCGGCGATTATTATCAAGAGTTTGTTGAAGAGGTTGCCTGTCCGAGATGCCGCGGCAGACGTCTTTCCGACATGGTGCTCGGAGTGACGGTCGGCGGACTTAATATCGATGAGATATGCCGGCTTTCTGTTGATAAGATGCTTAATTTCGTTGAGTCGCTCACCCTTGGTGAAAACGAGGCGAAAATAGCGAAAGAAATATTGAAAGAGATTAAATCCCGTCTTAATTTCCTTATACGAGTTGGGCTTGATTATCTTAATCTTGCGCGTACCGCAGGTACTCTTTCCGGCGGCGAGGCACAGAGAATACGCCTTGCGACTCAGATAGGCTCTGCGCTCACGGGTGTTCTTTATATACTTGACGAGCCGAGTATAGGACTTCATCAGCGGGATAACGGAAAGCTTATAGGAACGCTTAAGAATCTTCGCGACCTAGGAAACAGCGTAATAGTAGTTGAGCATGACGAGGATACGATGCGCGAGGCAGACTTTATTGTCGATATAGGTCCCGGGGCAGGTATTCACGGCGGTGAGGTTGTCGCATCCGGAACACCCGAGGAGGTTGCCGCGTGTGAGAATTCGATAACGGGCGCGTACCTTTCGGGAAGAGCGCGCATTGAGGTGCCGAAATCAAGAAGAGCGGGAAGCGGAGAGTTTCTTCGCATTATCGGCGCCGCAGAAAACAATCTTAAGAACGTAAACGTTGATATTCCGCTTGGTAAGTTTATCGCGGTAACCGGAGTCTCGGGAAGCGGAAAATCCTCTCTCATTAATTCGGTTTTATACAGAACTCTTGCAAAGGAACTTAACAGAGCAACGACCTATCCCGGTAAAGTTGAGAAGATATTGGGTCTTGAGCATCTTGACAAGGTTATAGCTATCGACCAAAGCCCGATAGGAAGAACTCCGCGCTCGAACCCCGCTACCTATACAGGACTTTTTTCCGAAATAAGAAATCTTTACGCCAAAACTAAGGATGCCAAGGCGAAGGGATACGATGCGGGCAGATTCTCATTCAATATAAAAGGGGGAAGATGCGAGGCGTGCGAGGGGGACGGAGTTAAATGCATCGAAATGAATTTTCTGCCCGACGTATACGTTAAATGCGACGTCTGTAAGGGAAAAAGATACAACAGAGATACTCTTGAGGTTAAGTATAAGGGTAAGAATATATACGACGTGCTTGAAATGTCGGTAGAGGAGGGAATAAGCTTCTTTGACGGACTTCCTCAGATTCAGAGAAAGCTTCAGACGTTATTCGACGTTGGTCTCGGGTATATAAAAATAGGTCAATCCTCGACGACTCTTTCGGGCGGTGAGGCTCAGAGAGTCAAGCTTGCAACCGAGCTTGCAAAGCGTTCTACCGGAAAAACTATATATATTCTTGATGAGCCGACTACGGGACTTCATACGGAGGATGTCTCAAAGCTTGTTACGATTCTTCAGCGCCTTGCGGATGTTGGAAATACCGTTGTGGTAATAGAGCATAATCTCGATCTTATCAAGACATCAGACTATATAATCGATCTTGGTCCCGAGGGGGGAGACGGCGGCGGTACTATCGTTGCCACAGGTACTCCCGAAGAGGTTGCGGAGTGTAAGCAGTCCTATACGGGCGCATTCTTAAGAGAAAAATTGAGGTAATTATGAACTACGCGGCAGTAAAGAAAAGCGACATAGCGAACGGAGAGGGAATAAGGACTACGGTTTTCGTCAGCGGATGCCGAAACAGATGTAAAAATTGCTTTCAGCCGGAAACTTGGTCTTTTGATTACGGCTCTCCGTTTACCGATGAGGTGATGGAAGAGATATTCAAAACCTTTGAAAATCCCGTTGTGAGAGGGCTGACGATTCTCGGCGGTGAGCCTATGGAGCCGGAAAATCAGCGGGAACTTCTTCCTTTTTTGAAGGAATTTAAAAGAAGATATCCCGAAAAGACGATATGGCTTTATACAGGAAATCTTTACGAGACTCTTATCGGTGAGGTCGGTAGCCACCCGAAGTGTATTGATATAACGGGAGCGCTTCTTTCTTTAGTTGATATTTTGGTGGATGGGCCGTTTATAGAAGAAGAAAAAAGGCTTGGACTTCGGTTTCGCGGTTCAGCTAATCAGCGAATTATAAATATGAATAAAACTCGTGATGCCGGATATGTGATTATATGGGACGGTGTCAGTGAGGATAAAAATTACGGGGGACGGTAAAATGCAGGTAAGAATAAAGAAGCTTGATGAAAGGGCAAGGATTCCAACATACGGAACGGATTTTTCTGCGGGGGCAGACCTTTATAACATGGTAGGTAACGATATAACAGTAAAACCTCATGAGACGGTTATGGTTAAGCTTGGGTTTGCGATAGAGATACCGGAGGGTTATGCGGGACTTGTGTTTGCAAGAAGCGGACTCGCTTCAAAGCGCGGAATTGCACCTGCAAATAAAGTTGGCGTGGTTGATTCGGATTATCGCGGCGAATGTATGGTTGCGCTACATAATCACAGTGAGGCGGACGTTTTTATTGAAGGCGGTGAGCGCATAGCTCAGCTCTCAATAGTTCCTTTCCTTAAAGCTGATTTTGTTGAATCGGACGAGCTTTCCGAAACCGAAAGAGGCGCTGGCGGCTTCGGCTCAACAGGCAAGAAGTAGATACCATAAACCGACAAATATCAAGCCTCCCGACAGAATTTACTATAAAAAAAGACAGCCGCACGTGAGCGGCTGCCTGAGATTGTCATGTGATTGACAAACATTCTGTAACTGTTTATAGAATAAGGCGGTATTTGTCTGTTTTAGGGAATGTGTAAAACAACGTTTACCGATGTTTATGACTGTGGCGCTTGGGTTTTCTCGTACCGATGACTGCGGTGAATGATGAAATCATCATATAACAAAGGTAATTCATAAACAGAGCACCGCTTATTTTTCCCTTGGATATTATAATTGCCACAGCAAAAAGCACTGCAATAAAGAGAAGTGAGGTCAAGGCTGAAAAGGCAATTCCGCCCGCTCCTCGATGCTTTGATACGGCAAAACCCGAAACAGCCGCAGTTATAAGAAACACGGTGAGGGACGCTATGCGTATATTAGACGTAGGATTTTTAAAGCCTACGAGTAAAAATGATGAAGCAAGGGATAAAACAATCAGGACAGCGAATGAAAATAAAACTCCGAAGAGCAAGGTTCCAATCGCTGTGTTTTTTAATTTTGTGTTCTTTCTTTTTCTCATAAAAAGCCTCCGAATAGGGAAGTGTACAAATAGCTGTACTAAATCCTATTCGGAGTTTGCTTTTTTTATGACATTATTTGTTTTCTTCTGCAGCCTTATCGTCGGCAACCTCAGCTTTTGCATTAGCCTCTTCAGCTTCCTTTATTTCAAGAACCTGAGCGGCAATGTCAGCAGCCTTAACGTCAACCGTTCTGATAGCGCCCTTAAGGAAGCGAATCTTAGTTTTGTCCTTTGTTGTCTCAAGAACGAAGGTCTCGCCCTTTATGGAAACTACCTTTCCGATTATTCCGCCGATTGTGGTAACCTCGTCACCTACCTGAAGAGCGTCACGCATTGCAGCGTCCTTCTTTTCCTGCTTTTTCTGAGGTCTTATCATAAAGAAATAGAGAGCAACGAAAAGAACTACAATCATAGCGATTGAAAGCCATCCGCCGCCGGAAGCTGAGCCTTCAAGCAAAAAACCAAAATTAAACATTATTTTTTTACCTTTCTTTTATATTCTCTTGATATTATACACCATAATTCAGAATTTTTCAAGTTCTTTACAATAAATTTACTTTGTTAAGTAATCTTTTTGCAATTTAAAAGTGTAAAAAAACCAATTCTAAAAAAACGTAAATTCTCAAAGTAAATGCAACAGTAGCAAAGGCCTTGCATTTACTTTGAGAATTTACTTGGTACAAAATTTAAAATTAAAAAAACAAAAAAACCTTGTTTTATTTTGAAAAATATGTTAAAATAATATGATTAGAAAAGCGGCGGTCTCATTTGCCGGCGCTAAGGAGGAAAAATAATGAAAAAATTTTATTTGACAACAGCTATTGCGTATGCTTCAAGAAAGCCGCACTTCGGAAACACCTATGAGATAATAATGGCAGACGCTTTCGCGCGGTTTCAGCGCCGTATGGGAAAGGACGTTTTCCTTTGCACAGGTACTGACGAGCACGGTCAGAAGATAGAAAACCTTGCAAACGAGGCGGGAATTACTCCAAAGGCATACGTTGACAAGGTTGCGGGTGAGATAAAGGGAATATGGGACCTTATGAACGTTGATTACGATTACTTTATCCGCACGACAGACGACTATCACGAAAAGGCAGTTGCAAAAATATTTAAGAAATTTTACGATCAGGGCGATATATACAAGGGATATTACGAGGGATGGTACTGCACCCCTTGTGAATCCTTCTTTACCGAAACTCAAGTCGTTGACGGAAAATGCCCCGATTGCGGAAGAGAAGTTTCACAGGCGCGTGAGGAAGCATACTTCTTCAAGATGTCGAATTACGTCGACCGCCTCATAAAGCATATAGAGGACAATCCCGGATTCATTGAGCCCGAAAGCCGCAAAAAAGAAATGGTTAATAATTTCCTTAAAGCCGGACTTCAGGACCTTTGCGTTTCGAGAACCTCGTTCAAGTGGGGTATTCCGGTTGATTTTGACCCGAAGCACGTTGTTTACGTATGGCTTGACGCCCTCACAAACTATATAACAGCTATCGGCTACGATCCCGACAAATCCTTTGAGCAGCAGAACGAAAAATTCAAGAAGTACTGGCCATGCGACGTTCATATTATCGGAAAAGATATATTAAGATTCCATACTATATATTGGCCGATATTCCTCATGGCGCTCGGGCTTCCTCTTCCCAAAAAGGTATTCGGACATCCCTGGTTTAATTTCGGCAACGATAAAATGAGCAAATCCAAGGGCAACGTTGTTTTTGCGGACGAGCTTGCTGAGGTGTTTGGTGTTGACGGAGTACGTTACTACGCTCTTTCCGAGATGCCCTATAACGCAGACGGCTCGATTACCTACGAAAGCGTTATCTCGAGATACAATAATGACCTTGCAAATAACCTTGGAAACCTTGTGAGCCGTACTCACGCAATGACCAAAAAGTATTTTGACGGTATTGTACCTAAGCCGGAGAAGACCGAGGATATTGACGGTGAGCTTAAGGAAGCAGTTAAGATTGCTATCGTAAAATCTGCGGAGCTTATGAATTCATACCGTGTTGCAGATTCGCTTGACGAAATATTTACAATGCTCAGGCGCGCGAATAAATATATTGATGAAACGACGCCGTGGGTGCTTGCCAAAAACGAAGCTGACCGTCCCCGTCTTGCAACGGTAATATACAATCTTCTTGAAACTATAAGAGTTGGAGCAGTTCTTCTTGCACCTTATATTCCGAAAACCGCTGAAGCTATATTTTCACAGCTTGCGACCGATAAAACCGAATTTTTCACTGTTTGTGAGTTCGGATTTCTTGAGTCGGGGAAGCCGCTTGGCGAAGCGTTTACTCTCTTTGCAAGAATTGACGAAAAGAAGTTTCTTGAGGAGATGGAAGCAAAAAGAGCAGCTGCAGAGGCGGCTCTTAAGACAATTCCCGAGCCGGAGCATGAGGCTGAAATCGGCATAGAATCATTCGGTGCGGTTGAACTCAGAGTTGCCGAAGTACTCGAGTGTGAGCCCGTTCCAAAGGCAAAGAAGCTTCTTAAGCTTCAGGTTGACCTTGGATATGAGAAGCGTCAGGTCGTTTCGGGAATTGCAAAGTTTTATAAGCCGGAAGAGCTTGTAGGTAAAAAGGTTATAATTGTTGCAAACCTTAAGCCCGCGAAGCTTTGCGGAGTTGACAGCTACGGTATGCTTCTTGCATCGGGAGAGGATGATGTTAAGGTCGTGTTCCTTGATCCATCCGCAAGAAACGGAGACAGAGTTCACTGATGAGATATTTTGATTCTCACGCCCATTATTATGACGAGCGCTTTGAATTTGAATCGGATGTTTGTACAGATGAGCTTATTTTATCACTTCTTGAAACTTGTATTTCGGGAATAATAAATATAGGAACTTCTCCGAAAACGTCGCGTCTTGCGATTGAAGAGGCAAGGAGATATCCCGAAATGTATACTGCCATTGGAATACATCCTTCGGATTCGCAATATCTTGACGTAACGCTTGACGAGGCGCTTTCCGATATAGAATCACTTATAAAAAATCCCGAGAGCAAATGTATTGTTCTCGGTGAAATAGGACTTGATTATCATTATCCCGATACAAACCGCGATTGCCAGATGAAGTATTTTGAAGCGCAGATGACTCTTGCCGAACAGCTTGGCATTCCCGTCTCAATTCACGATAGGGAAGCGCACGGAGATATAATGGACGTGATAAGAAGATTCCCCGGTGTCAGAGGGGTTCTTCACAGCTTCTCAGGATCGCCTGAGATGGCACGTGAGCTTGTAGGGCTTGGATATATGATATCCTTTTCAGGAACGCTTACCTTTACAAACGCCAAGCGCCCGAGAGAAGTGGCGAAAACTTTGCCAATGACATCGGTAATGATAGAGACGGACTGCCCATACCTTGCGCCTCATCCTCACAGGGGAAAACTTAATCATTCCGGGTATCTTGAATATACTAACAGAGCACTTGCTGAAATTTTTGGTATAACCGAAGAAGAGTGTGCAATTCTTACAGAAGAAAACACAAGGAGATTTTTCGGAATATGAAAAAGGAAATGTGTATTACGTACGAGGTGGAGAACAGACTTTATATAAATATGACGAACGGGTGTTCAAACAGCTGCACGTTTTGCATCAGAAATAACGGAGACGGCGCGTACGGCTCCGATTCGTTATGGCTTGAGCGAGAGCCCGACGTTTCTGAGGTTCTGGAATCTGTATTTTTACGCGACGTGTCGAAATATGACGAAATAGTTTTTTGCGGTTACGGCGAGCCAAGCTATAGACTCCATGATGCAAGAGAGGTCGCACTGAAAATTAAAGAGGAGTATCCCGAGGCGAAAGTGCGTATAAATACTAACGGGCAATCCGATTTGATTTTTGATATGGATACTGCAAATCTTTATGCCGATGCGTTTGACACGGTGTCGATTAGTCTTAATGCCTCAAATACAAATAAATATATGGAGATGTGCCGACCCGTGTACGAAGAAAAGGCGTTTCCTGCTATTATTAAGTTCGCTGAAAATGTAAAGAAATATGTGACTAATGTCGCATTTTCCGTCGTTAGAGAAGCTCTTAGCGCGGCTGAGCTTTACGAATGCGAAAAGATTGCAGAGCGCATGGGCGTGACACTTAAAGTAAGACCCTATATAGGTAAATAACCGTTCGGATGGCTGAACATAGTTTCGTAAAGCATAAGGTATTCCGTCGGAACATTCATAATATCAAAACTTATTCCCATGAAGCCAAGCTCACCTGCAAGATCGAGCTTGGCTTTTATATTTTCAAGAGATTCATAGGCAACTCTTACAGTCTCCTTTTTTCCGCCAATGTATTTGTTGTATGTGAAATGACATATTCCGCGCTCACTGTCGTATAATATATTCGCTCCCGCACTTTGTGCCAACCTGTCGGCCTCGGATTTTGTTATTTCATCGTTGCCCATATAGCCGTAGGTTGCAATATCTATACAAGCTTTTGATGGCTCGGATTCTGCCGAAAACCTTTCCATTAATGTGCGCTCTCCTTCCTCAAACGTCGGGATGTTTTCAAGACAGCATTTTTCGTACATAACGATATATCCGTCGCAAACGTCCGGAAATGAAGCGTACGAGTTTCCGTCCATTTCCATAAACAGAATCATGTCGCATTCCAGCATTCTTTTTTTAAGGTTGAGCATAAATTCCGCAAATACATCGGGGGATTCGCGCATAGCCCTATATGACGCAAGTGTCACTCCTCCGTATCCATGGGATTTTGCCATAAGTAACAGAGAATCGGCATACCCTTCTGAAAAGTCGGTATTATCATCGTATACTCTCATAAGCGGAATTTTTCCGTTCTTCTTTGCATCGTCAACGATGTCAGTATCGTCAAACAGAAGCTTTACGTTATCTCCGTCGCGCTTTCCAGCGGCTACCGTCAGATAGGTCAGATAGGGCATAACGTACGAAAGCCTGTCACGGCTTGTTCCTTTATAGTAATATCCGTTTGCTGAAGCAATTCCGTATTTTGGTGCGTCATATTTTACTGCAAGAAGCTGACCCGGGTATAGCTTGTTACCTCCGGCAAGATATGGGTTGCCCGAGAGTAACGAGTTGTATTTTACGCCGAATCTGTCGGCTATGCGCATTAAGGTGTCCTGACCTCGCACCGTATATGTTCTCGTTGGATTAAGTATCAGAAGCTTTTGACCGACAGTGAGTGAGTCGGGGTTTGTAAGCTCGTTATTTTCGATTATTTTTATTGGTGAGGTTGAATACTCCCTTGCAATTTTAAAAACTGTATCACCCGGTCTTACTGTATGAATATGCATGACTGAAATTCCTTTCAATTTTTATTTTGTATTATTTTATTCATTTTTGTATTATTTGCCACAGCTTTGCAAATAATTAGTTCATAAAATATATGTTTGAAAGGTGCGTGCAAAAAAAATGAGTGAAATAATAAAGGTATGTGCGCGCGAAATACTTGATTCGCGCGGCAATCCTACGGTGGAAGCTGAGGTAACTCTTAAGTGCGGAGCGGTTGGCGTAGCACAGGTTCCGTCGGGAGCGTCAACCGGAATTTACGAAGCCTGTGAGCTTCGCGACACAGGCGAGGGCAGATATCATAAAAAAGGAACTCTGTCTGCGGTGAAAAACGTAAACGAGCTGATAAGCCCCGCTCTTCTTGGTATGGACGTACACGACCTTGACGAAAGAGACTCTGTTATGATAGCACTTGACGGTACGTATAATAAGTCGAATCTCGGAGCAAACGCAATTCTTTCTGTTTCCATTGCGGCGGCAAAGGCGGGGGCTTGTGCTCTAGGTATACCGATATACCGCTATCTTGGCGGTTTTTTAAAAAGAAAAATGCCTATTCCGATGATGAATATTCTCAACGGCGGCGCACATGCAGAAAATAATATTGATATTCAGGAATTTATGATAATCCCTGTTGGCGCACCCTCATTTACAGAGGGAGTGCGTATGTGCTCAGAGGTTTATCATACACTGAAAAATATTTTGTCCGCAAACGGACTTTTAACCGCGGTAGGTGACGAAGGCGGATTTGCTCCAATGCTTCCATCTGACGAGGATGCCATAAAAATGATTTTATCGGCTATAGAAAAATCAGGCTATACTTCCGGGATTGATTTTATGCTCGGGCTTGACGCTGCGTCTTCGGAATGGTATGACGGAGGAAGCTATTTTATGCCTAAAAGAGCAAAATCGTTCACACCTGACGAGCTTGTGGACTACTTTGCTTCTCTTACCGATAAATATCCTATACTCAGCCTTGAGGACGCGGTTGGAGAGGAAGACGAATACGGTTGGAAAAAACTCACCGAAAGGCTTTCAGGAAAATGCGTTCTCGTCGGCGATGACCTTTTCGTTACAGATCCGGATAGAATTGCAAAGGGAATAAAAACGGGAATCGCTAACGCCGTATTGATAAAGCCGAATCAGATAGGCTCGGTGACTGAAACCGCAGATGCGGTAAGCACCGCGCAGTGCGCGGGGTATAAAACGGTAATGTCTCACAGAAGCGGCGATACCGAGGATACCTTCATTGCCGACCTTGCCGTTGCGCTATCCTGCGATTTTATAAAAACGGGCGCTCCCGCAAGAGCGGAGCGCACGGCAAAGTATAACAGACTTATGAAGATTGAATCGGAGCTTTTTTCTCCCACATATAATTGCGATTAGTTTTAAATCCTATAAGAAAAAATCGGGTTTACCGCAAAAATTTCTAATAGAAATCATTTTTGCACTAAAAATTATCTTTTGCCTCGGTCAGTTAAGCGCATCTGACCGAGGTTTTTGCATAACA
>JAZSGJ010000047.1:0-11288 GCA_045532675.1 Eubacteriales bacterium
ACATATTGCCATATTTTGCTTTCATTATTAAAACAAAACAGGAGACTCTAACCGAAAAGATTCGGTTTTAATCTCCTGATTAATTTATCAAACTGTTTTAAGCTATCAAAATAACAATCTTATTTTTTAAGCGCTATAGCAGCCTTCGCCTTCTTTGCAATATTTTCAGCGGTAAGTCCGTATTCCTCAAGAAGCTCGGGAACCTTACCGGATTTGCCGAATTTGTCCTCAACACCTACGCGAAGAACTGACACGGGTGCCGCCTCGCATACAGCCTCTGCTACAGCAGAGCCAAGACCGCCGATGATATTATGCTCTTCAGCGGTAACGATAGCGCCGGTTTCGCGAGCCGCCTTTATGAGAAGCTCGTTATCAAGCGGCTTAATCGTATGTATATTGAGAACGCGCGCATCGATTCCCTCTGCCTTGAGAAGCTCTGCAGCATCAAGAGCAACGTGAACCATATATCCGGTAGCAACGATAGTAACGTCCTTACCGTCACGCATGGTAACGCCCTTGCCTATCTCGAACTTATAATTCTTCATTTCAGCGGTAAGATTAGGAACTGCAAATCTGCCAAAACGCATGTAAACAGGACCGTAGAAATTGATAGCGGCTTCAACTGCAGCGTATGCCTCGCCTGCATCGGAAGGATTGATTATGGTCATACCGGGGATAGTGCGCATAAGCGCTATATCCTCGTTACATTGGTGGGTCGCACCGTCTTCTCCAACGGTAATACCTGCGTGTGTTGCGCCGATTTTAACGTTAAGATGAGGATAACCTATTGAGTTTCTTACCTGTTCAAATGCTCTTCCTGCCGCGAACATCGCAAAGCTTGAAGCAAACACGACTTTACCTGTAGTTGCAATACCCGCAGCTACACTTACCATATTTCCCTCTGCAATACCGCAGTCAAAAAATCTTTCGGGGAACTTTTTCTTAAACATACCCGTCTTGGTTGCCGCCGCGAGGTCAGCGTCAAGAACGAGGAAATCATACTTTTCACCAAGCTCGGCAAGAGCCGCGCCATAGCTTTCTCTGGTTGCTTTCTTATCTGCCATTGTCATACACCTCACTTAATACTTTCTCTGATTTTTTCGAGCTCGGCGATGGCAATCTTGTACTGCTCTTCCTTAGGAGCCTGACCGTGCCACTCACATTGATTTTCCATATAGGAAACGTCCTTACCCTTAATGCTCTTCGCTATAATAGCGGTGGGCTTACCCTTAACCGCTTTTGCCTCGTTGAGAGCAGCTTCTATCTGTGCGAAATCATGAGCGTCAATTGAAATAACGTGCCAACCGAATGCACGGAATTTCTCATCGTGAGGAGCGGGATTCATAACCTCAGCTATAGGTCCGTCAATCTGAAGACCGTTCCAGTCAACGAATGCGCAAAGATTATCAAGCTTGTAGTGAGCGGCAAACATTGCGGCCTCCCAAACCTGACCCTCTTCCGTCTCACCGTCTCCGAGAATAGCGTATACGCGGTAAGGATTATTGTAAACCTTGCCCGAAAGCGCCATACCGCACGCAGCGGAGATTCCAAGACCGAGCGAGCCTGTCGTCATATCAACACCGGGAGTGCCCTTCATATCAGGATGACCCTGGAGACGCGATGTAGTTTTACGAAGAGTCTTAAGCTCTTCCTTTTCAAAATATCCGCGCTCAGCAAGAACCGCGTAAAGTGCGGGAGCTGTATGTCCCTTTGAAAGAACGAACCTGTCACGCGACTCAAGCTTTGGATTTTTAGGATCGATATTCATCTCTTCAAAATAGAGATAAGTAAGTATATCCGCAATGGATAATGAACCGCCGGGATGACCGCATCCGGCATTGTAAACGCCCTCTATAATGCCTACACGCACGTTGTTGGCAAGGCGCTTAAGATTAAGTTCCTTGGACTTTTCCATGAATAATTTTCCTTTTCTGAATCTAAAATAGTTATATCTATTTTACAATAAAAAAAACATCTTGTCAATAGATAAACTTAAAAATAAGTACATAGATTACTGCAAAAAACAAAAACACCTTGGATGCTGAAAAAATTTACATCCAAGGTGCAAAAATCAATATCTTCTTCTTGTTTTTATCTGAACCACTGCTCCAAGCGCTGCTATTATAACAGCAGGAACAAGTATCGCCACCCACGTTATACCGTCAAAAATCGGAAAATATGTGAAATTGTATACAAAATTAGCAAATATCCAACAAGCAAGCCAACCGCCAAGCGCTGCAGTTCCGATCATTTCTATATATTTCTTAAATATAATAGCAACTACAACCGCAACAACAGCAAGAATAAGACAGCCTACCGCCTTTTCGTTAGAATAAGTGGATTCCCCCTGAAGATAAAATCCGTGATACGCTAGTATATACATTCCGTATCCTGCAACGGCAGAATAAAGGACTATGTACAAAAATCTATACAACACCGCAGAAACAAGAGCAATAACCGTTCCCACTATCCATCCCGGAATCGTAACAGCCTCTGATATTACCGGTGTAAGCAGGTGCGTTCCAAGAGCAAATCCAATAACAAAAAAGAAAACGAATTTTAAGAATCCAATCATTTTCTTACCAAAAAGAGCGATGATTACGCATCCGACAGCAAGAAGCATCATTACCAATTTATATATGGATTCAATGCCGCCCATCATTGCTTCCCATATTGCGGAAATATCGGGATTTACAGTAATATCGTAATATAATGACACTATTGCTTCCCATATACATTTAAAGCTGAACCGAGCTTCTTTGACACAAGTGAAAAACTCGGAAAAATTCGTAAACATTCAAAATTCTCCTTTCCGGAAAATGAGGTTTTCGCTAAAACAAGTATATCATATCAAAACTTAAAAATCAAGCATATCACAATAAATTTACATTTGGAAAAATATTCTGTATTAATTGTTCAATTTTTTTCAAGCGCGGGATATAGATTATATACTTCCCTCTCAAATGAAAGCGCCATTCTGACGGTTTGCGCGGAGCCGCTATTGCTTCTGTTAACATAGGAAATAACTATATCGGCATCCTTCGCAAGTCTAATGTTTCGATCCTTCAAACAAGAATCGGTATATGCTTCGCTTATATATATTATTTCATCAGCGCTTTCAAGCGTATGGTTATACGACCTTTGCTGAGTGCCCGTCCATCTTTTAGCTTGGTCAGGACATGGTAAAACAAGAACAAGACGCACATCGGGGTGAATCATGCGAAATCTTATCACTTCCCTTGCCGCATAAGTGTCGAATCCTAACGCTCCGCCGGCAAGATACGTTCGGCATCCTTTTGAATACGCATATTCAACCGACCTGTATATAAGCGCCGGCAAATCCGCTTCATGTTCCTTTTTTATCTGTCTATGCCCTGTAAAAGAACATACTCGCATTTCCATAACGTCTCCAATCCGCCTTTTGCGTCAATGTTATAAAGCGTATATATTTTATCACGGTCGAATTACGTTGTCAAGAGTTAAATTTATCTGTTTTCTTCAAAATGTTAATAATAAGTTAACAATTGTATTTTTTCTTGACTTCTGCTTTTTTGTATGATATAATGCTTGGTACATATGCCAAATGGGCATTAAAGAGGAGATTTCCATGGACGACGGCACGGACGGGGACACTTGTCAGATAAGTACCGCATTTACAGAATATAATAACATATTATAGACTTAACCGCACTCGTTGCGGTTAGGTCTTTTTGCGTTTTTTCAAAATCTCGATATTCTACAACGAATATTCGTTGTTCAATATATACTAATTAATATATGAAAGGTTTTAAAAAGGATTTTATCATGAACCCAGCCTTGCAAATTGCAATAATTGTCTTTTGCATTATTATGTCAGCTTACTTCTCCGCAACGGAGACCGCATTTTCTACGTTTAACAAAATAAGAGTTAAGAATCTCGCGGAAAAAGGAAACAAGAAAGCGCAAACGGTAATCAAATTATCTGAAAACTACGATACGCTGATTTCCACAATACTTATAGGAAATAATATAGTTAATATACTTGCTTCATCTCTTGCAACACTTCTTTTCGTTGAGCTTCTTAAAGACGGCTCTCTTGCACAGTGGAGCTCGGCAATAGCTACGGCAACACTTACAATTATTCTTCTCACTTTTGGAGAAATATCACCAAAAACCATTGCAAAAAAGATGCCTGAAAGCTTCTCAATGTTTTCAGCGCCTCTTATCAATGTTTTGGTTTATCTGTTTTTCCCTCTTACGTTTATATTTAAACAGCTTCAGAATTTGCTTTCAAAGATATTCAAAAAGGATGACGATAAGGGTATAACGGAAGAAGAGCTTATCTCAATTATTGAAGAAGCCGAAGAAGACGGTGAAATTAATAAAGAAGAAAGCACACTTATAAAGAGCGCGATAGAATTTAACGAGCTTGAAGTAAGTGACATCTTTACACCGAGAATTGATATAACAGCCATTTCAACAGAAGCAACCAAGGAAGAGGTTGCAACAGTTTTCACCGAATCGGGATATTCAAGACTACCGCTTTACGATGGCGATCTTGATAACGTTATAGGAATACTTTATTACAAGGATTTTTATACCTCGGAATTTGAAAAGCTTGAGGATATAATGAAGCCCGTAATATACGTTGCCCAAACGCAGAAGATTAACGACCTTATGAAAGAGCTTCAGGATAAGCAGCTTCACCTTGCCGTAGTTATGGACGAATTCGGCTCAACCGCAGGAATTGTAACGCTTGAGGATATAGTTGAAGAAATCGTTGGAGAAATATGGGATGAGCATGACGAAAAGGTCGTTGAAATAGAAGAGATAAGCGAAACCGAATACATAGTATCCGGTAAAGCTAATGTATCCAAATTTTTCGACCTTCTTGGAATTGACGACGAGCCAGACACCCAAACGGTTAACGGTTGGGTTATGACAGCGCTTGGAAGAATTCCACAAGAAAATGACACCTTCGAAAGCACAGGACTTCAGGTCAAAGTTCTTAAAACGGACGGAAAACGAGTTGAGAATATACACGTAATAGACATCCGCCCCATTGAAGAAGAGGAAGAAAAGATAAAAAAGGATAAGTCTAAAGACGAAGACTCAAAGGACACAGAAAACGAAAACTGATTTTCACCGAGGCTTTTGGAGTATATCCGAAAGCCTCTTTAATAAACATTAAGGAGTTATTTATGAAAAAATACTGTTTTGGTATAGATGTCGGAGGCACCTTTATAAAAGGAGCCATAATAGACTCCGACGGAAAAATTATTGTTTCGGATAAAATTTCTACAGAAAGCGAAAAAGGAAACATACACGTTTGCGATAACATAAAAACTCTTTGCGACAGGTTGCTTGAAAAATCCAATATGAACAAAAACGACCTAACCGCTATTGGAATGGGTGTTCCCGGAATGATAGACAGTGAAAACGGTATAGTAATAGTATCCAACAATCTTCATTGTGCGGATTTTCCTATTGCAAAAAAAGTTGAAAAGCTTATTGGACTTCCGGTAAAAATAGCTAACGATGCTAATGCTGCTGCCCTCGGTGAGTGCAAATTTGCTCTTAACGGAAAATATAAAAACATCGTATTTCTTACTCTTGGCACAGGTGTTGGCGGAGGAATCGTTATAAACGGTGAGCTTTACGAAGGAAACAGAGGCGCGGGAGCCGAGCTTGGTCATAGTGTAATCATTATGAATGGTGAGCCATGTACGTGCGGAAGACGTGGATGCATAGAAGCATACGCATCAGCAACGGCATTGATCAGAGAGACCAAAAAGACTATGAAAGCACACAAGGATTCAAAGCTTTGGGAGATAGGCAATATTGACGCAGTAAACGGAAAAACCGCTTTTGATTACAGCGAAACAGACGTTTATGCAAAAAAGGTTGTCGATAATTACATTTCAGCTCTCGCCTGCTATATAACAAACGTAGCAAATGAATTCAGACCCGAAGCGGTTATTCTTGGGGGAGGAGTTTGTGCTCAGGGTGATTCTCTTATTAACCCTATTAAAAAAATCCTTAAAAAAGAAATCTTCGCCGGTGCTACCGGTCCGCAGGTGGAAATTCTAACTGCAAAGCTTGGCAATGACGCCGGATGCCTCGGTGCCGCCGCCTTGGTAATATAAAAGATAAAAGACTTGGCTATACCCCAAGTCTTTTACCTTTTATTTCATTTTTTTAAAGCAAGAAGTGTCAGAGTGAAATACACTGCTAAAAAGATGCAAACGGCGAACAAAATCTCACAAAAAAGCCACACGGGTGAGATCATACTGCCGCAACGGACAAATAAAATCTTTGAAAGCGCGGCTGAAAGCACGGAAGCCAAAAGAGGAATCATTATCGAGCGTAAAATATTTATTTTGAATTTTATTCTTGAATACAGACGGATTGCGGAAAGCAAAAAATTGTATCCTTCCATAGCCACTATAACGACCGCATATCCCGCAATCCCCATGCGCGGAATGAGCATCCACACTAAAATTACAGATAGAAAGGAATCTGATATATTGACCCACATTGAATATACGTGCTCACCTATGCCCTTAAGCATAGAGTCTGACACGTGATCAAGATACATTATTGGAATTACAGGAGCCATCATAGCTATGTAATGTCCCGCGTCATACGAGTCGTATACTACATATCCCAGCTCCTCTGAAAAAAGCGAAACAAATACTGCCGCCGCTATTGAGTATACGAGAGTCGTATTTAAGGCTTCGCCTGCTACTCTTTGCATTCTTTCCCTCTCGCCCTTTGCCATGCTCTCCGAAAATTCCGGCACAAGAAGTCCCGAAAACGAAGTTAATGGAGCCATTGGATAAAGAAGCATAGGTAACGCCATTCCATGAAGCACACCGTATGACGCAAGAGAATCCGCATGGCTTTCTCCTCTGTCTCTCAGTCGCTTTGGTATCAAAATATGTTCAAGCGTCAGAAGTGCGGAGCGTATATAAGCAGAAACAGCAAGAGGCAGTGCCATTCCGCATACTGATGAAAAATGCGTATCTTTACCTCGCCCCACTGCGAGATTTTTATGCTTATCCCACAAAAACTCAATAAGCGCTACGAGAAATACAGAAATTTCTGTCAGCACGGTACTTATACAAAGTGCAACAGTTCCCGACTCCACTCCGAGATGTGCGAACTTCAGAACGAAATAAACTGTTATACATATTTTGAATATTTGACCGAGAACTTGAACGACAGCGTTTCTTCCAATTCTCTTCACCCCCACGAAATAACCGCTAAAAACAGATGACATAGCAATCGGCACAAGCGAAGCGGAAAGAATTCTAAGCGGTGCAACCGTTCTTTCATCGGAAAGAACCTTAATTCCGAAATAATCAGCTCCCAAAAAAAGAACTAAGGTTGCAAAAAGACTGAATATCAACGAATAAAATACTGCCGAGCGAAGTATGCCCTTAACCTCTTTTTCTCTGCCCTCTCCGATAGCAGATGAAACAAGTCTTGTTACCGTGAGACTTATTCCGGATGTTGCAAATGTGACCGCAAAGGTATAAACCGTGCTTATAAGTGTAAAAAGTCCTATTCCCTCCGCACCTATGCTGTGCGTAACATACGAATTAAATCCAAGCGATACGCTACGTATCGCAAGTCCCACCACCGTCAGAAGCACTCCGTTCAGAAAAAAACGTTTCCTGTTTGTCATTTTTGTTTCCTGCCATATAATAAGATTTAAGACATTATATGACACTACTTGATTTTTATATGATTTAGATGTATAATATATACACATTAAAACTTAAGGAAAAGCTAAAAATGAAATTTTCGGTTCTCGGCTCCGGAAGATGGGGCTCATTTATAACCTGGTATCTTGCATACAATAATCTGCCTGTTACCGAATGGGGCAGGCAGGAAAGCGCGGCATTCTCGGAGCTTATAAAAACCCGTAAAAACGAATAC
Source organism: Eubacteriales bacterium (assembly GCA_045532675.1). Classification (GTDB taxonomy): domain Bacteria; phylum Bacillota; class Clostridia; order Oscillospirales; family CAG-272; genus UBA1740. The sequence continues at coordinate 7,924 of JAZSGJ010000047.1, forward strand.
GTAAAAATTCCCGACAGCGTAAAGCTTACGTCCGACCTTTCGGAAGCTGTGGATTTTTGCGACGTTGCTATAATAGCTATAAAATCCCAAGCTCTCCGCGAGCTTGCAATAAAAGGTAAACAACTCGGCCTTCAAAACAAAAAAATTATTCTATGCATGAAAGGACTCGAGGAGGACAGCGGACAGCGCCTTACCGAGATTATGGAAAGCGAAGGATACGACCGAGAAAGGCTTGCAGTTTGGGTCGGTCCCGGTCATATTCAGGAATTTGTACTTGAAAAGCCTAACTGCATGGTTATCGACGGTTATAACCGCAAGCTTGTAAACGAGCTTGTCGACACCCTCAAATGTCCTCTAATACGCTTCTATTACGGAGATGACATAATAGGCAGTGAGATTGGCGCTGCTGCAAAAAACGTTATAGGAATCGCAGCGGGATTCCTTGACGGATGTTCAATGCCCTCTCTTAAAGGACCGCTCATGGCGCGCGGTGCGCGCGAGGTTGCAAGGCTTATACACGCTATGGGCGGAAACGAGCTTTCCGCTTACGGACTCTGCCACCTCGGAGATTACGAAACGACGCTTTTCTCTCCTCACTCAAACAACCGCAGATTCGGTGAAGCTCTCGCGAGGAAAGAAAAATTTGACAAGCTTGCAGAAGGAGTCTACACCGCGAAAGCAATGATGCTTCTCGGCGAAAAATACGGCGTTGAGTTGCCTATCACAAAAGCCGTCTACAACGTAATATATGAAAAAAAGAACCCGACAGACGAGCTTCTTTCAATGTTTGAAAGAAAAACAGTTACCGAGTTCTTGCTGTAAAATTTATTAAATATGATTAGAGAGATAAATAATTTTGGGGGCAAAGGGATTTAGGACAGAAATCGTCGGCTGACGAGCGATAACCGTACGAATGTACGATGAGCGAGGAAACGGCGATAGAACGAAAAAAACAATAAAAAAGAAATTCGCAGAATTTCAACCCTAAAAATTTTAAATAAGTATTATTTTAGAGCGAAGATGCCGTTTTGACAGTATCTCCGCTCTTTTTCGTTCGGTTATGCCTAAATGACACAGCCCTTTTATTTTCTGTTCTTTATTGCATCTATAGGCTTCATTGAAGCTATCTTCTTAACGGGTAAGAAGGTCGCGATAAAGGCTACAGCCAACGACACCGCGAGCAGTATTCCAATCTGCCTTATACCGAAGTTAAGGAATGTTATAAGAAGTCCCGCCTCTTCACGAAGAAGGCTGTTCAAAACGATTGTTACGGTAATTGTTCCCGCGAGTGAGAGAACGTAGTTTATCATAGCGATTATAAACGACTCCGCGAAGAATATGCGGAATACGTCGTTTGAACGAGAGCCTATCGCTCGGAGAATACCGATCTCCTGCTTTTTATGAGCTACACTCGTGCTTATAAAGTTAGCAAGCATAAGCGACGCAAATACGGCAAAACCGATACCTATGTAGAAGAACACCTGACCGAGAACGTCAAGAATTTCATCAACCATATTAAGCTGCTCCATAACGTTGTTTTTAAGATTAAACTTAACGTTTTTAGCGTCGTTCATATAGGTTTTTGAGAACCTTACTATATCGTTTATACCCTGCCTGTCATTAGGCATTACACCAACCGCATACGAATAAATACCGCCACGGTTTCCTCCAAGCATAGCGTTTATAATCTCATCGCTTACAGCTATGGTATTTCCCATATAGCTTCCGGGTCTGTTGCTACCGCTTTTCGAAAAAACACCGACTATTTCAATGTTCTTAATGAACTTTTCAGCGCCCGTCATATATGAGTTTATGTCGAGTATCATTTTGCTTGATACCGGAGACGTTTTATAAACCTCTATAAACATCTGCGTTTTGTATATGTTAAAATCTATAGTTGACGTGGGCGCAAAGCCTTCGGGAGCCTTACTGTGACCTCTCAGATAACCCGAATATGTTCCGAGAACGTCAACAACGTTAACGTTTGTAGGATCGGCATTTTGAATGTTATAGATTAAATTGTAATAGTTAAGCGCGTCGGTAAAATTCTCTGCGGCGTACTTTCTTGCTGCGATATCATCCGCATAGTCGTTATACTGGAAATTAAGAATCAAGGAAGACGGGTCGTAAGAGAAATACTCAACTTCGTTATAGGTAAACTTGGTTATAAGCTTATCCTTGAGGGATTGAGGTAAAACCATTGAAGAAAGTCCGTATTTATTTATAAGTCCGTTCGTGTATTCGGTGACAAAGCTATCTGTAATTATATTGGAAAAAGCGCCATCAGATTCTGCCGTCCAAGCAAATGAATGATAAAATTCAGTGTAAAAATTACCAAACCGGTTTTCTATTTCCGACACGTCAAAACCAAAGTGCGCCGCATAAGCTGATTTAGCCGCTTCAATATTATTACAAGCATAGCTGAAAGCCGCGAAATATCTTGGGGAATTAAAATGAGACGCCAAATTAGGATGAGTGTTTATATTTATTTCACCGCTCTGATACATGTCAAACAAGGTCTTCTCAAATCCAACGAGCTTTGAGGTGTCGTGCAACATCTCTGTTTTCGAGTTATTATTCGATACCAACGCTTTAAGCATATCCGCAGAAACTATTATCTGGTTTTCGCTGAGCGCTTCAAGAGGCGCGCCCGTCCAAATCACTTTGTCCTTTATGTTTGAAAGAGAATATACTGAATAAAACCATTCTCTGCTAACTATATTATCTTCTCCGTCTTCGCTATGGAGTTCATTATAATTATTGACGCTGTCATCCAACACTACGTAAAGCTGTATATTACCTGAGCCTTCTATTGTTTCTGCCTCGCCCATATTTTTTGAAACTATGTCGCTGAGCAATTTAGGATTGACGAATCCAACGCACGCGAACGAATATTTCTGCGCGGACTCAAGCTCTGCCGTAAGAGCCATGCTCTCAATAACGCTGACTGTGAATTCAGCGTCTGCCGAAGCGAGCTTTTCGTATCTTGAGGTGTCAAAATGCGTATCAACAATACCGACTATTGTGTATTCATTGCTTTCGTTATAAGTCAAACCAAAAGTAAGAGTTTTGCCGATAAGGTCGTTTTCAGAGGTTATATCCGACTTGACTTCACCTTCGTTGGTGAAGGCAACGTGACCTACCTTTGAAAAATAATCATATACGTATTTCGTTACTACTATCTCATTCTTATCGGCTGCGGGAAGTCTCGAATTTCCAAGAAGAGTAAATCCGTGCTCTGATATAAGATTTTCGTCTATTGCCGTAATACCCGAGAAGCTGTCCGAATAAAGCACTTTCGGAACAAATCCCTCAACGGTATTGCTGCCGAGATTTGACGAGAAAGAAAAATTATCGTTGTTCTT